>CAVAII010000086.1:0-5510 GCA_963588535.1 Erysipelotrichaceae bacterium
GGTTCCAACCCACGCATCGTAAGATTTTTTATTACCTCTAATACCATCTGTTAAGGCATAACCACCACCAGCATTGTATTGAGGATTAACATTTGGTATTATATATTTCTTACCTGTTGCTTTGTTGATATGATATGTTGCCTTAAAGAATGGAGAATAGATTTTATCACCTTTATATACAATTGCTTGTATAGTAGCATCGTCTTTTATTGTAAAAGGTTTAGTATATTTGGTGCTGTTCTGTGTAGGTTTGTCGCCATTAATTGTATAATATATATCACCATTACGCAATGCCGAGAACATTTCTACATTTATCTTACCATCTTTCGATGTGCTATTGATCTGAACAGAATAATGCGACTTAGAATAATTAAATCCTGCATCTTCATATATACTTAGTAGATTATCCAAACGTTTTACAAAATCATCGTAATCTTTTACCTTCTTATTACTCCAACTTCTCTCGCTCATTGCTGCCAAACGTGGCATATCATTATATTCTAACAAATCCGTTGAACCTATATATTCTGTCCAAGTGCAAGCCTGCATTCCTATTATGTGTTTTCCCTCCTCTTCTGTCAATACGCTCGACACTGGTTCAAACAAATAAGTCTTCTTTAATGGAGTAAAACCACCAAAAGATACGGGTTCACCTTGTGCAACACCCTGATAAAAGTTAAAATATAAGTAAGCACTTGCTGCCATTATAGCATCGTTGCCTTGTTTTGCGGCATTAATACCTCCTTGTTCGCCTTGCCAAGAAAGAATAGTAGCAGTAGGACGAACACCTTTCTCCAAAATCTCATCCCAGCCAATTATCCTTCTACCATGTTTAGCCAAATAGTCCTCAATTCGTTTTGTGAAATAACCTTGTATACTATCCTCTGACTTCCAACCTTTTTTCTTCATTAGGGCTTGACAACTCTTACATTCTTTCCAACGAACTGTCGGACACTCATCACCACCTATATGAATATATTCCGATGGGAACAAAGCCATTACCTCATCTAATACATCTTCTAAGAACTTAAATGTCTCTTCTTTTGGACAAAATACATCGTTTAGTACTCCCCATGTCCTACAAACCTCAATCGGTCCGCCAGTACAAGAATATTCTGGATAGGCTGCTAATGCTGCTTGTGCGTGTCCTGGTAATTCTATCTCAGGTATTATAGTTATGTGTCTATCTTTCGCATATTGAACAATTTGTTTTACTTCCTCCTGAGTATAATAACCACCATAGCGAATTGTATCGTAAATATGTTCGCTCTCTGGTCTATCTGAGTAATGTCCGATAAGAGTTCCGTTTCTGTATGCTGCAATTTGTTGCAATTTTGGATATTTCTTTATCTCCAAACGCCAACCTTGATCGTCTGTTAAGTGCCAATGGAAAACGTTTATCTTATGTAATGCCAACAAATCTATATATTTCTTTATATATTTTGCATCAAAAAAGTGACGAACGCAGTCCAAATGTTTTCCTCTATAATTAAAACGTGGATAATCCTCTATGTGCAAAGCAGGTATTTGCTTTTTGTACCCATTAATTGCCTTATAGTTATCATTATATTGATTAAGATAGAAATCCGTTCCGATTAACTGCCACAAAGTCTGCAAAGCATAGAAAAATCCTGTCTCTGTATTGGCTTCGATGGTGATTCTGCGGTTATTAACGTCCATTATATAACCCTCTTCTCCTAAATTTCTTAGGCTTGTTAGTACGAATATAATACTTTCGTCCATATTCTGACGAAGATTATCATCTTTCACTTGCACACCTTCTCTACTTGGGTAATAGTTTTGTAGACTTTCGGCAAGGATTTGAGCAGTAGCACAATCTTTTGGTGCGAATATCTTGGTTTTTTGTGCAGAAAAATTAAAAACTTGACTACCGCTTTTGATTTCAAGTTTCTGTGGTTGAGGTATTATACTAACCACTTGAGCATTTAGATTTGTTAGGAAAAACATACTAACAAACAAAGTTATAATTCTAAAAGGTGTCTTCATCTCTTTTGTCTTTTTTTGTTTTAGAAAAGCAAAGTTAAGAATTTTTTTAGACATACCAACATTTTTTTCAAAAAATCTCCCTTTCTCCCCTATTCTTCAAACAGAGAATAGAGAAAACAAAACTCTCCTCTATGATTAAATTTTCACCTCTTCACAAGTCCTCAGAATAATATCTAACTTCGTTGAAATAATATTTAACTTTATCGGAATAATATCTAACTTTATTCAAATAAAATCTAACTTTATCGGAATAATCTTTAACTTTATTCTAACAAAATCACATCTTATTAAGGTATTAAAACATACGATCCACGCAAAAGCAAAAAAGAAGGACCGTAATTTAGTCCTTCTTTTCCTTATTATTATAGCTATTGCTATATTCTTTTCTACCAAAGTTTCAAACGCTCAGATGGTGCCAAATACATCTTATCACCTGGTTTGATATTGAAAGCATCGTACCACATATCTATATGAGGCAAAGCTCCATTAACTCTCCAACGACCTAATGAGTGAGGATCGGATTTGGTTTGCGAACGAATTGCTTGCTCTGCTATATTTGCTGCCCATACACCTGCGTATGCTAAGAAGAAACGTTGATCTGCTGTAAATCCGTCTATAACAGGTAATGGATTAGTCTTAGTTGCGTTTTTGTAAGCATACCAAGCAACTTGCAATCCACCGTGATCAGCCAAGTTTTCTCCCAAAGTCAATTGTCCATTAGCGTTTAGATCAGGCAATACTTTGATCTTAGAGAAGAAGTTTGCGTATTGTTGACCTTTTTTGTTGAAGTTCTCAACATCACTCTTAACCCACCAATCAGACATATTACCATCTTTGTCATAATGTGAGCCTTGATCGTCAAAACCGTGAGTCATCTCGTGACCAATAACGACTCCGATTGCTCCATAATTGAAAGCATCGTCTGCTGTTGGGTCAAAGAATGGATATTGTAAGATACCAGCAGGGAAACAAATCTCGTTAGTTGTTGGATTGTAGTAAGCATTAACTGTTTGAGGGTACATTTGCCACTCTTCTATATTAACAGGTTTGCCAACTTTCTTATCCAAATTATGTTTTGTCCAAAAACGACTGCACTCACGAACATTCTCATAATAAGTCTTAGATGGATCGATATTCAAATCACTCATATCTGTCCAAGTATCAGGATAACCTATCTTTACATAGAAAGTCATAAGTTTTTCTAGTGCAGCTACCTTTGTTTGGTCTGTCATCCAGTCCTGTGCACTTATTCTTTCTGCCAATGCAATCTGTAGATTCTTTACCAATTTCTCCATACGCTTCTTTGAAGACTCAGGGAAATATTTTTCTGCGTACATCTTACCCAATGCTTCGCCCATTTGGCTTTCTACTTGTGAAGTACAACGTCTCCAACGTGGTTGCATTTCTTTTCTTCCGCTAAGTGTTTTGCCGAAAAAGTCAAAATTAGCCTCTGCTATCTCGTCAGATAAGTATGAAGCAGAAGAAATTATTGCGTCCCACTCCAAATATGCTTTGTATTCTTCTGGTTTTAAGGATGCAATTACAGCATTAGCTCCTTTTACGAATGAAGGCTGTCCTACAACCATAGTCTGGAAATATTTGCTATCTACTCCCTGAGCATTCATTCTCTTAGTAATTTGAACATTAGGGTAATTCTTTTCGAAATCTGCCAAACTCATCTTGTTATAATTAGCCTCTACGTCTCTTAACTCTGTTTGTGATAGAGATACTTTAGCTAATGCAGTCTCTACTTTCATTACATATTCCATTTTCTTCTTAGCTACTTTTTCTTTGAAGCCAAACAATTTGAACATTCTTACAATATGTTTCTTGTAAGCCTCACGAATAGCAGTTGTTGGAGCATCATTATCCAAATAATACTCTTTTTGTCCCAAAGTTATACCACCTTGATAAACATTTAAGATATTATTCTTGGAATCTTTTTGGTCTGCCTCATATCCAAAATACATAAACTCTTGATTACCCCACTTACCTTGACTCAATTCCCAATTAAAAAGATCTTGATTTGTCTTGCAACCTTCCAATTCATTAATAATAGCCATTGCAGGTTTTACTCCGTCGGCATTACGTCTTGTAGAGTCCATTGCAAGTTTGTACAAATCAGAAAGTTTTCTCTCTGTAGTACCTTTTGCGTATGTATTACTCAAAAGTTCGTTAAGTATGCTATTCAATCTTTCGGTATTATCTTTTGCTAATTGGTCAAAAGATCCGAAACGAGAATAAGCGGCTGGCAAAGGATTGTTTTTCATCCAACCACCACAAGAATACTCATAAAAATCACTACCAGGCTTAACACTTTTATCCAAATTACTTGGATTAATTCCTGATTTCAATTGACCTTGTGCCATTGCCCCCATTGCCATAGTAGCAAAGAACAATACAGGTGCTAATTTTGTCATCTTCATTGTATTTATACTATTTTTTGTTTATTATAAATTTATATATATCTTCGTAACCGTCAAAATCAAAAATATCAAAATAAATATATCCGTATACAACTGTCGTTTAATCGAGAAGAAAAATACAGTCATTATAAAAACCATCGGCGGGGCAAATATCAAACTCATAATAGGTTGATTAAGCGTGTAAAGAAACGGCAACAAACAGAAAGCAAACAATATTACTATGGTCGAAGCTCTTTTCCTTACCGATAGTTTTTGTTCATTCTTATAGCCAAATGTATATACTATGGCAGGTAGAATCAATACCAACAAATAAGCCATATATACTATTTGAATAGGTTGATTCATAAACGAGAACACCGGTAATACTGCAAAATGCAATGGGAAAAACGCCATAATAGTATCTGTTTGGTTAGAGAGATAATAAATTATTATCAAAACCAAATACGGTGCTAACAAACCAAGTATACTAACTATAAAAGGTCGGAAACTATATATTTTGAAATTAAATAATCCTATCCAAATCCATAGCATAAATAATACGTATGGAACATAGAATAAGGACGATAAGGATACCAAAAAGGCTGTCAAAAAGACTTGATCCAATCCTTCGTTCTTATTATAGCATTGCAAAAAACAACCTATCGCCAATATTATAAAACAATTAGCAAACAAAACGCTACTAAAAGTCATTATCCTATAATCACAACTAAACATCATCATATACAAAAAAGCCGGGAAATAGGAATTCTTTTTTGTTAGGTCATAATAAGTAAAAATGTGATTAAGTAAAAACGCCTGCCCTAATATCAAAAGAAATGCAATTATTGTATTTAGAACACTTCTCAAAGGAAATACATATTCTAATACATCATACAAAGGCATATCCAATCTTCCGTCCGAAATTACCTGAGGAGGATTGATAAATGCTGGCATCCAAAACAATATCGGCAAAACAATAAGTAATACCAACTGTAGAAAATAATTCTTTTTAAAAACAGATACAATCATTACCTTTTATTTTTTTATTCCAATATGTTTTTTTACGCATAAAACTCAAAAAAGATACATTTATTATTC
>CAVAII010000087.1:0-11245 GCA_963588535.1 Erysipelotrichaceae bacterium
AATAAAATCAGTAATCGTTAGAATAAAATCAGTAATCAGTAAATTATTATCAGTACTTATTAGAATAATATCAAAAGTTATTTCAACGAAGTCTAATATTATTCAAATAAAGTCTAATATTATTCAAAAGAATAGTAAGTTAGAAATTAATAGGTATCGAGATACCAAATCTTTCTTTGAACTGAATATGAGTAGAAAAGTCTTTGTCTATTGCAGCCTGAATATTTAGAAAAGTATTCAAGTACTTACTGATTTTCATATTGATAAATATCTCACCACTAATATCTGTATCCAAGACAGGTTTGGAATAATCCCAAAAGAAATCTAACTTTGCTAAGACATTAACATTCTTCCATAAATCCTTTTGATAGAATAGTTTGATATATGAACCAAGCGAAAATCTCCATGAACGTTGCCAATCAGTCTTTCCGAAAACGCTCTCCCTAATAGTTTGCCTATCGTCCAAACAAGCAGTAGTCTTGCCTGTAAGGAAAGAAAACAAAGCCGAGAAATGCGTCTTTCTATACTCCATACCAACAGACGAAGTTAGGATAACAGGCGACAAAGCAGCAGAAATAAGGTTTGTGTCCTTATCGTAACCATTGTCAAACTGAGATTTAAGGTTCATCAAACCAGAATAATTCCAATTGCCGATGGCTTTATATCCGTAGATAGAGTTTAGTTCTATTTTGTCCTCAGTTTTTATCCATCTGTTTCCACTATCCCATATACCCAAACCATTTTGATCTTGTTTGGTACGGGCGTAAGACAACTCTACGGTGTTATCTACCTTGTGTTTGTTGCGTTGATAATTGTAGAAACCCTTAAATAACGACCCGAAAGAGAAACTTGAATATCCTCCCGAAGCCCAATTACTTATTTGAGCCTGCTCACTTGTTAGGATTAGATTGTTTTTTACCGTCCATTTCTTTGGTATAGAGGTCTTGGCGGTTGTATCGGTAGAAGAGACCTCATCGGGAGTTATTATAGTATTATCGGTAGTCGATTCTGTGTTAATAGTTAATACTTTCTCAGAATCAACGCAGTAACCACTAACTGCGATACTTAACAATAATATTATGGAAAAGATTTTCTTCATTTTTGGTTTTATAACAAAATTTTATGAATTTAATTTTTTAGCAACAATACTCTCCAACGCAAGACTTATAGTAATTAGTATCAAAAGCAATAGAGTAAAATTGAATCCTCTTTGACTTTGTGCAAAATAAGATTGAATAAGTTTTCTATCGTTAAAGACAGAGAAATTATTATAGTTTATGCTTTTCAGTTGTTTGTTTATCTCATTAGAAGACAAGAAAGTAAGGTCTGATTCCTCTCTTGGATAATTCATTGCCAGAACTCCGAGAACTGAGTCCTTATCAAGAATATCGTAAAAGCCATCTTGATGAATTTGAGACTGAAGAAAGAAACCATATCTTCCCTTAACATATTGCATTTGAGGGATTATACTATTTTGAGTACCTTGTTTAACAAGAGAAATATACTCGCTATTTCTGTTAGGCAAGAGAATAGAAATATCAACTAAGTCTTTATAGTTTGTAAACAAATAAATAGGCGGCAGAACGGTAGAATAAAGTGCTATATTCCACATAATAGGCACAAAAATAGATTGATTAACAAAATCCGTCCATTTATCCGAAAAAGGAGTTGTAAAGATATACGCATTAGAGGTGTTAATGGTGTTCTGAACAAAGAAAGCATCGTCATTAACCATTGTCATAATCTCTTGTTGAGAGACATTGCCCCCACTTCTCAACCTATAATATTGCTTACATGTAGGCATTTGCATATTATCCGTAACGGAAGAAAAAACATTCTTAAAGATATTGTTTTTTGTATCGATTGTCTTAACTTTTCTTTCCTCCTTAATTAGTTTATCCCACAAAGGCATTTGGAGAGTTTGCATAGCGGCATTATAAGAGGCAATATCAATATTTTCCGATGGTATCACAACCAACGAAATTCCCTTTTGACGATAGTTTTTCAATTCATTCGTTAGACCACTTGGCAAACTATTCAACTCATTGAGTATAATAGTACTATATTGTAAAAACAAAGAGAAATCAATATTGTTAGCACTCATATTATCTAACTCTATTTCGGAAGAATTCCTAAAAAGACGATCGATATATTTGTTCTCGGCAGTACCATTAATCGAAAGGACTTTGATTCTGTTCTCAACATTAAGCGTAAAATAGAAATCATCGTCATAAGTTATAGGACTATCTATTAGAGATACCTTTCCGCAAATATTTCCACTCTTTTTCAAGACAAAACTCATAGGAATATCTATCGAAGAATTAGCCTTAATATCACTTGTTGCGAGGCTTTGCTGCTCATTATCGATAAAAAGTTTAACAGTCTGCTTTTCAACGTCATCTTTTGAGCAATTAGTTACCCTAACTACCATATCAACTTTCTGACCTTTAAGAAAAATATTCTTATCCATCATAATAGAGTCAACATATACGTTGCTAAGGTTTTTAGTCTTAACACAGAGGAAAACATCTCTTATAAGGCTGTCTTGTTTGAAGTTTTCCTTATCAAAACTACACACTTGGAAATCCGAAATCATAAACACACGTTTGCTATTCTCATTCCTTAGGTTAAGCAATCTATGTGCTGTGTTGATAAGTTCTGAATATGGGACGCTATTCGAAGATACCTGTACGTCTTTTAGCAATTCTCTTATAGTCTTTTTCTCAACAAAATGTTTGTGTCTGCCTTCTAAATCCATTGTTAGCAAACAAAAGACATCGTTATCCGAATATTGTTTTAATATTTGCTCAACTTTTAGTTTTGCGTTCTCTAATAAAGATCCTTTGGAGGCATTATTTTGCATCGAAAACGAATTATCTACAATTAATACCACAGCATTTCCACCCTCTTTGACAAGTTGGTTTTGCGAATCCTTAATATATGGTCCCGAAAACAAGAATGCTAATAATAATATTGTAAGGCAACGGAATAATAATAGTAATCTGCGAAGTAATTTGTTTTGTTTTTTATTTTCTGTCGCAATAGATTTCAAAAACTTCACATTAGTGAATAACACTCGCTTAAATCTATGAAAATTAAACAAATGTATCGCAATAGGAATCACTATTCCTAAGCCTAATAACAATAACCATGGATGTAAAAAGCCCATATTTATATATTTTTCTCTAAAAAACTTTGCGAAATTACAAAAAATATCTGTACCTTTGCACAAAATAACGCAAGAAAAAACGAAAATAAGAGAATAAGAATAGAATTAGACAAAATAGTATTAACTTTTTAATAAAAAAAATTAAATATCATGGAAGAGAACATTAATTCTGTACAGACAGAAAATCAAGTTATTCAACTAACTCCAACAGTTAAGCAAGATTTTATTTCTTCTGCTAAATGGGGTAAATTCTTTGCTATATTATGTTTCGTTGGAGCGGGCATAATGCTTATTGCCTCGATTGTAATGTTATGCGTTGGATCGGTTTCGAGCGAGATAATGGAAGACGCTGGTGCTTCTGAGTTATTATCCGAAGGCAAGGAGTTAACAAGTACAGTAACTGCTGTAATATATATTATTTGTGCTGTTGTATGTGCTGTTGTTGGTTGGTTCTTATACAAAGCCTCCAAAAACATAGGACAAGGCGTTAACACAGATAATCAAGACACAATAGCCATAGGTATGCACAACCTAAAAACTTTCTGCCAAATTTATGGCGTTATTTCAATTATTAGTTTGGCTATAGCACTTTTGACAATAATTGGAAGTTTGGTTGTAGTAGCCGTTGCTGGTCTTGTTTAGTTATTAGATAACAAAGAAATAAAACTATAAAACTTACTAAACACAATGGATAAAAGAAATCTTTTATTAATAAGCAACTCTACCAATGCAGGCGAGAAATACTTGGATTGGTGCAAGGGTATGATAGAAGAGTTTTGTAAACAAAACAATGTTAAAGAGGTGCTATTTATTCCTTACGCTGGCTTTGCACAAGGTTATGACGTCTATGAGGAGAAAGTCGCTAACGTATACAAACAATTTGGCGTAAAAATCAATAGTATTCATAGACAAACAAATCCTATTAAGGCTGTTATGGCGGCTACTTGTATCGCCGTAGGTGGTGGTAATACCTTCTATTTGGTTAAACAGATGCAAGAGAATGGTATAATGAAAGCCATTAGAGAAAAAGCCATGGAAGGTACTCCTTATATGGGTTGGAGTGCTGGTAGCAATGTCGCAGGCTTAACTCTAAAGACTACTAACGATATGCCTATCGTAGAGCCAGAGAGTTTTGATACTATGGCGTTAGTACCTTTCCAAATCAACCCTCATTATACTGACTTCGTAGATCCTAAACATGGTGGCGAGACAAGAGACGATCGTATCAACGAGTTTATTGCTGCTAATCAAGATACTTACGTTGCGGCTATTAGAGAGGCAACTGCTTTAAGACTTAACGAAGGCAAGTTATCCTTAATAGGTAGAGATAACAAAATGAAAGTTTTCCATTACGGACAGTCTACTAAGGAATACTCCTTACAAGACGATATCAACTTCTTAATGAAGTAATTCATAATGCAAGATAGTATTGTATTAAACAATGGAGGAGTCTTGATTTATCCTACAGATACTATCTGGGGAATTGGTTGTGATGCCCTTAATATTGATGCTATTGAGAGAGTAAAGAGTATTAAGGGCAGAGACAACTCTAAGAGTCTTATATTATTGGTAAGAGATATTGATATGTTAAGGCAATACGTGGAGACAATACCTAAGAAAGCCATGCAATTATTAGAGTCCTCCCTTTCGCCTACTACAATTATCTACCCAAAGGCTAAAAATCTCCCCATAGATCATCTTTCCTTTAATTCAAGTATAGGTATAAGAATACCAAAGAACGATTATCTGCAAAAGGTTTTCAAAGAATTTGACCACCCTATCGTATCTACATCGGCTAATTATAGCGGACAGCCATCTCCTTTGACTTTTGAGGATATTGACAAAAGATTATTGTCTGAAGTAGACTATGTTAGCACTTATAATCGCACAACAGATAATCATTCTAAGGGATCTTCTATCTATTTGATAAACGAACAAGACAATATTATCAAATTACGTTAGAATAATATGCGATATTATTTGAATATTGTCGCACTTTATTTTGATATTATCACAAAAGAAATAAATTTGAAAAGTAGAACGATTTTTAACATTAAATAACAAAACTAAAAACAATTAATTATGTGTGGAATAGTTGGATATTTAGGAAATAGACAAGCGTATGATATTCTTATCAAGGGCTTACACAGACTCGAATACAGAGGATACGATAGTGCTGGCGTTGCATTAGTAGACGAAAACGGCAATCTTAATGTTTATAAGCAAAAAGGCAAAGTTAAGAACTTAGAAGAGTACTGCAAAGACAAGAACATTAGCGGTACTGTTGGTATTGCTCACACTCGTTGGGCAACACACGGCGAGCCAAACAACACTAACGCTCACCCTCATTACTCTCAAAGCAAGAATTTGGCCATTATTCACAATGGTATAATAGAAAACTATATGTCTTTGAAGCAATTCTTGATACAAAAAGGCTACACATTCCAAAGCGATACGGACACAGAGGTCGTAGTTCAGTTGATAGAATACGTAATGCAAGAACAAAAATGCAAAGATCTATACAAAGCCGTCAATCAAGTCCTTTCGCAACTTATTGGTGCGTACGCAATCGGAGTAATTGAGAAAGGTAATCCAAATGTTATAGTGGCTGCCAGAAAATCTGCACCACTTATCGTTGGAATTGGTGAGAATGAGTATTTCTTAGCCTCAGACGCTTCGCCTATTGTAGAATATACTAAGAAGGTAATATATTTGGATAACGAGGAAGTAGTTAAGATCGACAGAGAGAAAGGTGTTGAGATACACAACTTAGAGAATGTAGAGTTAAAACCTGTTATCAAGGAGTTAAGCCTATCTTTGGAGGACATAGAAAAAGGTGGCTTTGAACACTTTATGCTAAAGGAGATATTCGAACAACCAAAAAGTTTGAACCTTTGTATGAGTGGTCGTTTGAACAAAGAGTTAGAGGAGATAAAACTTAGTGCTATAACCAATTTCGGTGATAAGTTTGAGTCTTGTTCAAGAATTCTTATAACGGCTTGTGGTACCTCGTGGCACGCAGGACTTATTGGCAAATATTTGTTTGAATCCTTATGCAGAATACCTGTCGAGGTGGAGGTAGCAAGTGAGTTCCGCTATCGTAACCCTGTTATCTTGCCTAACGATATACTTATTGCTATATCACAATCAGGCGAGACTGCCGACACTTTGGCTGCTATGGAGTTAGCAAAGAAAGGTGGAGCCTTAGTATTTGGTATCTGTAACGTAGTTGGTTCTTCTGTTGCAAGAATGACAGATACTGGCGTTTATACTCACGCAGGTCCTGAGATAGGTGTTGCATCTACCAAAGCCTTTACTACACAAGTTGCAGTCCTTATAATGATTGCCCTAACGGTTGCCAAAAAACGTGGCACAATCTCTACAGAGGACTATCACAGAATAGTAGCCGAGATGGCAAATATACCAAACAAAATAGAGGAGATACTAAAGCAAGTCAACGAGATAAAAGATATTTCAAGAATCTTTACTTACGCTACCAACTTTATTTATTTGGGTAGAGGCTATAATTATCCTGTGGCTATGGAAGGTGCATTGAAACTAAAAGAGATTTCATATATCCACGCCGAAGGTTATCCTGCTGCCGAGATGAAACACGGTCCTATTGCGTTGATAGACGAGCAGATGCCAATAGTTGTAGTTGCTCCACATTATGATTTATATCAAAAGATATTGTCTAATGTTGAGGAAGTAAAAGCACGAAAAGGTAAGGTAATTGCAATAGTTAGCAAGGGAGATGAAGAAATTCGCAAAATCTCTGATTATGTTATCGAGATACCTACAACAGAAGAGTGCTTGTCTCCACTTCTAACCGTTATACCATTACAACTTTTGTCCTACTATATCGCAGTTGCTAAGGGTAGAGACGTAGATCAGCCAAGAAATTTAGCAAAAAGCGTAACAGTAGAATAATAATCTCGGCTCAAGATAAAAGAAAGAAAAAGAAAACTAAAAAAACATAATAATAAATGGAGTTTTCACAAAAAGATTTGCAACAAATCCAAAAGCATAATCTAACCGCAGAGGAAGTAAATCATCAATTAGAGGATTTTGAAAAAGGATTCCCTTTTATCTCTCTTTGCAAACCTGCGACAATAGGTGATGGAATACGAAAATATTCAGACGATCAGCAAAGAGAATTAATTGATTTGTACGAAAGTAGCAAAGACAATTACAAGATTACTAAATTCGTCCCTTCCTCTGGTGCTGCTACAAGAATGATGAAAGACTATTATGCCTTCCTTTCCTCATATAAAGACGAGCAAACCACTCCTTTGGACAATTTCCCTACTATTAAGCAAGCCATTGAGAATATATATGAATTTGCTTTCGTAGATAATCTTCAAAAAGCATTGAAAAAGGATAATCTATCGCTCGAAAACTGCTTACAAACAAAGGATTACCGCACAATAATTGAGTATATAGTCAGCGAAAAAGGCTTATCGTACGGCAAATATCCAAAGGCGTGGATAGTTTTTCACAAAGACAAAGAAGATAATCACCTAACAACCTCATTTGAAGAGCATTTGAAAGAGGCAATGCGTTACGCAACCTCCCGCAATGAGACTTCATTACACTTCACTATTACAAAAGATCATTTATCAGGCTTTGAGAAGTTACAAAAAGAATTAGTGACGAAATATGAAAAGCAATACGGCGTCAAAATCAACATAACATTCTCATTTCAACAACAATCCACCGACACAATTGCAGTCGATATGGAAAACAAACCTATTTACAATCAAGAGGATAGTTTAGTTTTCCGTCCAGCAGGTCATGGTGCGTTGATAAACAATCTTCAAACTATTGATTCTGATATAGTTTTCATAAAGAATATTGATAATGTGTCTTCATTGTATAGCGATACCACAGCCAAGTATAAAAAACTTTTGGCAGGTGTACTTATCGAGACCAAAAACAAAGTCAATTCTTTAATAACCAAACTGCAACAAGAATCAACTACAGAACAAGAACTGTTTTCTATTGCACAAACTATCCGAACCAATCTATGTATGCCGACAATCAAAGACCCTACCCTTTTCCCTACTCTAACCGAGTGCAGGAACTATCTATTAGGGATACTTAATCGTCCTATTAGAGTCTGCGGTATGGTTAAGAACACAGGCGAACCAGGAGGCGGTCCGTATTTTGTATACAACAACGCTACCGATATGAAAGACAGCAAGAAAGGTACGAATAAGAGCCAAGATATTTCACTTCAAATCGTAGAGAAAGCACAGATGAATGTTCTTGACGAAGAGGTTAAAACTTTGGTTAGTCATTCTACTCATTTCAACCCTGTTGATTTGGTGGTAAATTTCAAAGATTCTAATGGTAAATCATTCTTGCTAAACGATTATATTGATTCTAAGACAGGATTTATAACAGAGAAGAGTTTCGAGGGTAAACAAATCAAAGCCATGGAGCGTCCTGGTTTATGGAATGGTGCTATGGCTAAGTGGATTACGATTTTTGTCGAGGTCCCATTAGAGACTTTCACCCCAGTCAAAACGCTTAACGATTTGTTGCGTAAAGAACATAAATAGAATCTTTTTCTCTTATCCTTTTACAGCAGTAGTAACCTTTTGATTATTACTGCTTTTCTTTTTCTCTATTCACCTTCTACCCACACCTTCACATACCCCCAAAATAATTACTGATTTTATTCTGACGATTACTGATTTTATTTCAGCGATTACTGATTTTATCAAAATAATTACTGAAGTTATTTTAATGATTAGTGATATTATTTTAATGATTAGTGATAGAAAGTAGTTATTCTTGTGTTTGATGTTTGGTTACTAAGATCTTGTCGATGCGGGCTCCGTCCATATCAACTATTTCAAAGGTAAAATCTTGCCAAGTAATCTTTGCACCCGTCTTTGGTATCTTGCCAGTTAGGGCTAAAATCAATCCACTCAACGTATTATAACTATATTTTTGATAATCGTCCTCAAGGTCAAAATGCGATAAGAAATCATAGAAAGGATACTGACCATCAACCAGATAAGTACCGTCCTCACGCTGCAAAAACTCCTGTTCATTAGGATTAGTCTCCAACTCAGACGAATTACCGACCAATGTCTCCAAGATATCATTCATCGTAACCATACCTTGTACCATTCCAAACTCATCGATGATAAACGCATAATGAATCTTTGTGGTCTTGAACATCTCTAATAAATCATAAATCGAAACGCTCTCGTGTACAAAGTTCGGCTCTCGCATTATATCCTCAACCCTATAAGAAAATGTCTTCTCCGTTACAGGAAACATATCCTTAATAAACATAACGCCTATAATATCGTCTAAACTCTTGTCGCAGACTGGGTATATATAATGAATAGTGTCTTTGCTAACTCGCTTAATCAAATCCTGTAACAACTCCTGTTTATCAACCCATTGAAGTTCGTTACGAGGTGTCATAAGGGATTCTATTCGGCGGTCGTCCAAATCAAAAACTCTTGTAACTATATCTTGCTCTGTCTCAGCAATCTCACCTGCCGATGCACTGTCGTCTATAATAGATTTTATCTCATCTTCGGTTGCTTTCTGCTTAGAAGAATTTTTTATACCCAATAGTTTGGACAATCCAGCAGTAGTTTTGGACAACAACCAAACAAAAGGTGCGAATACCTTAGAAAGCACTCCCATCGGTCTAATAATCAACGCCGCAACTTTCTCTGGGTTACTCATTCCAATACGTTTAGGTATCAACTCTCCAAAGACTAACATAAAGAACGTCTCCACCACAACTATCGCAATACGTGCTACAACTATCGAAACAGAAACGTCCATACCCAAACGTATAAACCATTTGGATATCCTATCAACGTACGATTCGCCTGTGTATAAACCGATTATAAGACCAATTGTAGTAATACAAATTTGGATTGTAGATAAGAATTTATCAGGGTCATTGATAACCGAAAGAATACGTTTTGCTGTCTTGCTACCTTTCTTAGAATCAGTCTCTAACTTAGTTTTACGAGACGATATAACGGCAATTTCTGCCATCGAAAAGAAACCATTCAACAAAACAAAGAAGACTATTATAAGTATTTCCATATTAGATCTCGGATTTGTTTGCTTGTTTTTGCTGTTTCTCTTTGATTATTATGGAGATAACTAACATAACTACGCCAACGGTAATAGCAGCATCGGAGAAATTAAAGATAGCATCAAAGAAACTAAAATGCTGTCCACCAACTATCGGTATCCAACTTGGAAGTATAGTGTCTATTAGCGGAAAATAAAACATATCTACCACTTTACCAAATAGTACGGGAGCATATCCTCCACCCTCTGGCAGAAAAGTTGCAACCTGAAAAAAAGTACTTTGTGAAAATAGAACACCATAAAACAAGGAATCGATAATATTGCCGACTGCTCCGGCAAATATCAAAGCAAATGAATAGATTAGTAATGGCATCTCTTTTTTCTTTACTAAGTATCTAAGATAAAAGAAGATAAGCACGGAGGCAACTATTCTTACTAGGGTCAAGACTAATTTGCCTATGTTATCGCCAAAACTCATTCCAAAAGCCATTCCTTTATTTTCTATAAAATGTATTCTAAACCAAGACAAACCAAACACCTCTATATCTTCTCCTAAATAGAAGTGCGTCTTGATATATATCTTAATTATTTGGTCGATAATCAAAACCAAGAAAATAAGAATAAGTGGCTTTTTCATTATGATTGTTATTTTCTTCTCATTTTAGCCTCTACGCTTAACGTTGCATGAGGCACCAAACGCAATCTTTCTTTTGGTATTAACTTACCTGTCTCTCTGCAAATTCCGTAAGTCTTGTTCTCAATTCTTACTAAGGCTGCCTCTAAATCCTTAATAAAACGTCTTTGTCTCAATGCCTGACGAACATTCTCCTCTTTGTTCTCTGCATCTGAAGTAAAATCATCATCTAATGTGCGTGAAACTGCAGAAGTATCTGTAATATCATTAGAATCTCTATTATAAGCGGCTCCTTCTAACATCTCCAAATTGGCTTTTGCTTGTGCAATCTTATCCAAAATGATTTGTTTAAACTCTTGTACCTC
>CAVAII010000088.1:0-3166 GCA_963588535.1 Erysipelotrichaceae bacterium
GGGTTGTACCGATATCCATTTTTGAATTTGCAAATTTACAATCAATTACCGACATGACAAAATATTTATTTAACTTTTTTCGAAAAAACGTTCTTTTTCTTAGGTCTTTAACTATGTTTTTCCTCTCTTAGATAACAATATTTTTAGGTCTAAATGTTTTCTTATAATCAGTAATTAAGTGTTTCTTTTTTCCTTTATTCTCCACATAAAATCAGCACAATCTTTGATAATTTGTTGAAAAAATCCTATACTTTTATGTTAATCTCTGATAGTTATCTAACAAAATATTTTGATTTCACGACTTGTTTTTACAATAATTATTCTAAATCAACGTTTTTTTGATTGAACAAAACTCATATTTATCGATGTTAGACAGACTTAGTATACTACAAAGTAAATTAAATTGTAAGATTTTTACAGACAATACAACCTTAATATTGTATAGTACAGACGCCTCTGCGTATAGAGAAAAGCCTTTGGCAGTTATTATTCCTGAGTCGTTAGAGGATATAAAGACTATTATTAAGTTTGCAAAGCAAGAAAAAATCAATCTAATCTTTCGTGGGGCTGGTACTTCCCTTGCAGGACAAGTTGTGGGCGAGGGAATAGTTGTAGATATTAGCAAACATTTCAATCATATAATAGAGATAAACGAAAAAGAGAATTATGTAGTTGTAGAACCTGGCGTTGTAAGAGATGTACTTAACTATGAATTAAAGCAAATCGGCAAATTCTTTGCACCCGAGACATCCACGTCTAATCGTTGTACCTTAGGGGGTATGGTAGGTAATAATTCTTGTGGACTACATTCTATAGCATGGGGAACAACGAGGGAAAACATATTAGAACTAGAGTGTATTTTGGCAGATGGTAGCGAGGTATGTTTTCGTTCTCTGACTTCGGAGGAACTAAATCAGAAAACCAAACAAGACGATTTGGAAGGGAAAATATATCGTTACATAGTAGATACATATAATAAGGAAGAGATACGAGAGAAAATAACCTCAGCCTTTCCAAAGAAAACAGTGATAAGAAGAAATAATGGTTATGCATTGGATGAGATTTTGGATTTATCTTCTTTGAATCTCTCCAAACTAATCTGTGGAAGCGAGGGTACACTATGCTATATAACAAAGATAAAACTAAGAATAATAGACTTACCTTCTACTTATAGAGCCGTTATTTGTGCTCATTTCAATTCATTAGAAGAGAGTTTTGTTGCTAATCTTGAATGCCTACGGTTCTCTCCTATCGCAGTCGAGTTAATGGATAACAATATTATTTCGGCTGCCAGAAGGAATAGTCAACAAAAAGAAAATCTATTCTTTATCAAAGGTGATCCGAAGGCAATTATCGTAGATGAATTATGCAAGGATAGCGAACAAGAATTAGAAAAAGCCATAGAGAATACAATAAATAGTCTAAAAGAGAAACATTTAGGTTATGAATATGTAGTTGTTAGGGGCGAAAATATAGATAAGGTTTGGCAACTAAGAAAAGCGGGGTTAGGATTGCTTACCAATGTGCCAGGAGATAATAAGCCTGTAAGTGTGATAGAAGACACTGCCGTTGCGGTAGAAGACTTGCCAAAGTACATGGAAGATTTTGCCAAGATACTACAAAAACATAATCTCGAATGTGTTTATCATGCTCATATAGCAAGCGGAGAATTGCACCTGCGTCCTATTTTGGATCTAAAAAATAAAGAACATGTAGAACTATTTCATACTATTGCCCAAGAGATTGCCGAAGTGGTTAAGAAATATAGAGGTTCTCTTTCGGGCGAGCATGGAGATGGTAGATTAAGGGGTGAGTTTATTCCTTTTATGTATGGACAAGAAGTCTATAATTTGATGAAAGAAATAAAACATACCTTTGATGAGGACAATATCCTTAATCGTGGTAAGATTATTGATACCCCTCCTATGAATAAGTCTTTAAGATATGACGGCTATATAACCTCTCCAAAGAAGTTTAACTTCAAAACCTATTATAGTTTCAAGAAAGAATTTTCTTTTCTCCAAGCAATAGAGCAGTGTAACGGAGCAGGTGTTTGTCGTAAGGCAACTATTTTTGGTGGTACTATGTGTCCTTCGTTCCGTGCTAACGATAATGACGAAAGGTACTCCACTCGTGCTCGTGCCAATATATTAAGGGAGATTTTTACCTATTCTAATGATGACAAAGACCCATTCTTATCCAAAGAAATCAAATCTCTTTTGGACGATTGCTTAATGTGCAAGGGTTGTAAGAAGGAATGCCCTTCCAATGTTGATATGACAAAAATCAAAAGTGAGTATCTCCAACATTGGTATGACAAAAACGGCGTACCTATTAATATATTACTGATGTCTTATCTGCCTTTAATAGAGAAAATCGGCACTTTGTCGCCTTCTGTCTACAATTTCTTTGTACAGAATAAGACAACATCGGCTCTTATTAAGAAGTTAATGCACTTTGCACCTCAACGATCTCTCCCAACTCTGCATCACACAAGTTTCAAACAGCGTTACTCTCATTTTGTTTACAAAAACTTCAACTCTATTCAACAAACTACTCCACACCCTTATATATATCTTTTTGTAGATGAGTTTTCTAACTATCAAGATGCTCATATTGCGGAATGTTTCTTACTCCTTATGCACTCTTTGCATTATGAAGTACGCTTAGCACCTATAAAGAACAGCGGAAGAATACTATTTTCCAAAGGATTAGTAAAGAAAGGCAAGAAGTTAGCGAACGAAAATATAGCAAAACTAAAAAACATTATCTCCAAAGAACATCCCCTAGTAGGAATAGAACCCTCGGCGATACTTTCTTTTAGAGATGAATACCCAAATCTTGTAGATGAGGATATATCACAAGTAACGGATAATTGTTTATGTTTTGATGAGTTTATTTTCGGGCAAATTGAGCAAGGAAACATCAATTCTGAGGATTTTACCGATAAAAAAATGGAAATTATCTACCATACCCACTGCCAACAAAAAGCAATTATCGGAGAAAAATATATGCAAAAAATTCTATCCTTACCAAAGAACTACACAGCCACAGCAATTCCGAGTGGTTGTTGTGGAATGGCAGGCAGTTTTGGTTATGAGAAAAAGAACTACAAACTAAGCGAACAGATAGTGCATCAAGTTATTACGGGCTATGTAGAGAAGGC
>CAVAII010000089.1:0-2476 GCA_963588535.1 Erysipelotrichaceae bacterium
ACCTACCATAGTCCTAAACTTAAGTTGATGAGTCGCCAAGTCGTTATGATTTTGTATTACAACAACTTTCATATATTCACTAGGATTAGAAAAAAAACTACCATTCTTGCCTTTTACCCGTACATTAACCTCTTGATATGTAGAAAGCAAAGGTGCAAGCGAGGAAGGAAGAACATCTAATTCCACATCGCTTTTGTCATCTACAACATACATACGCTTAGTAAAGACAACGTTATCAGGCTTTCCCTCAGGGAATACCTTAATTATATAGTTACCACTCTTAGTTAGTTTCATATCCTCAGAAGGTATTACTTGCGAGTAATGAACATAGCGTTGAAGGGTGTTGAATGAGTTCTCGAAATTCTCTATTGGCTGAGTTTCAAATCCTTCTATATACTGATCGTAGGTAAGATTGCTTTGTGTCCAATCGCTATTGCAATGTATTAGGGTATATTCGTATCGGCGTGTGGTCTCGATTAACTCGTCAAACTCCAAATATAGTGTTTCGCTCGTGTTTAGACCTATCACAGGCTCATCCAATGAAGACACTCCTTTATGCAGCGTAATAGTCTTGATAAGTGGTGAATAGGTCATATTCTCATACACAACTTGCGAGACCGTTACACAAGACAACAAGCAAAATAAAAGATATATATATAGGTGTTTCATACAAAAACCAAAAAGTGTGTAAGTAACCAAAATCTTTTAGTGTGATTATCTCATTACTTACACACATTATTAAAGATATTTAACCGAATGAGATTCTTATTTATTTACTCATCTCGTTTTCTACTTCCTCTATTGTCTTAGGTATTGGTTTACCCAAAAGACGACAACCATTAGCGGTGATAAGTACGTCATCTTCTATTCTAATACCGCCAAAGTCTTTGAATTTCTCTACTTCTGCGTAGTTGATAAATGCTTCGCACTTCTTCTCTGCTCTCCATTGGTCAATCAAAGCAGGTACAAAGTAGCATCCTGGTTCGTCTGTTAAGACGAACCCTTCTTGTAATTCTCTACCAAGACGCAAAGAAGCCAATCCAAATTGAGTAGAACGAACGTTTTTCTTATCATATCCAACATAGTTCTCACCATAGTTCTCCATATCGTGAACGTCCAATCCCATCATGTGTCCTAAGCCGTGAGGCATAAACATTCCCATTGCTCCTTGCTCGACTGCCTCATGTATATCGCCTTTCATTAGTCCTATTGCCTTCAAACCTTCACCCAACTTCATAACCGCTGCTTTGTGAACATCAGAATATTTTACATCTGGCTTACAAAGGTCAAATACTAATAGTTGTGCATCTAATACGGCTTGATATATTGCCCTTTGACGCTCATCAAACTTACCTCCAACAGGTACAGAACGAGTTATATCCGAACAATACCCAAAAGCATTCTCGCAACCTGCGTCCGAAACTATCATTCTACCTTTCTTTATCTCCAAACTATGGTCGTGTCCGTGAAGAATCTCGCCGTGAGTCGTTAGGATAATAGGGAAAGATACAGGACCACCACCTGCTAATGCAATACCTTCCATAGTACCTGCTATTTCATATTCGTAAGTACCTACCTTAGAGGCCATGTGCATCATAGTAGTGTGCATTTTGTACGCCGTAGCAATGGCTTTCTCTATCTCGTCAATCTCTTCTATGCTCTTAATAGAACGTTGTTTAACACAAGCAGCAATCAATTCCACCGAAACGTATGCAGCAATGTATTCGCTCTTGATATGTAACAAATCGGCTACAAATTCTACATTCTCCTGACGATATTGTGGTACAAAATGAACTTTTCTACCTGCAAAAACTGCTTTGTCTATCAAAGTACGCAAATCTTTTATCGTACCCGAGTTCTTTACTCCAATACCTTCGGCTCTTTCTTTTAGAGTAGGCACAGGACCTGTCCAAATAATGTCGTCCATACTTACCTCTTCGCCAAAAAGATACTCCTCACCCGACTCAGCATCTATAACGCCGATTAAGCCTTGCAAATCGTATCCAAAGAAATAACGAAAAGTAGAATCTTGTCTAAAAGAATAAGTATTTGCTTGATAATTAAAGGCAACATCTGAGTTTCCAACTATAAGGATTAAACCCTTGGAAACATCTTTAATCAATTGTTTACGTCTATTTACGTAGATTTCTTTTGTAAACATATCTTTATATTTTTTTGTTTTGTTAACAGTTTATTTTCGGATTGCAATATTAATAAAAAATATTGTAACAACCGACCTTTTTCACAGAAAAAATACAAAAATCGGTTTATTTATTTGAAAATTCTTTCGTTTTAGGAAAATGATTCGTCGTTCTATTTTGATAATATCAGTAACTATCAGAATAAATTCAGTAAAGAATAAATTCTTATCAGTAATCGTCAGAATAAAATCAGTAAAGAATTAAATATTATCAGTACTTGTTTAGAATATTATTAGTTGTATGAATATTATGCGTGATTTTTTAGGTTATTTATT
>CAVAII010000090.1:0-19031 GCA_963588535.1 Erysipelotrichaceae bacterium
CTTTTTATGAGATTTTTCTGACGAAAGAAAAAAATAATTCGTCCATTCATTTGGATAAAACGACCATTCATTTTGATAATCTGTCGTTTTATTTTAAGCGAAGTTAGAGATTATCCAAATAACTTTCGATATTATTTCGATAACTTTCGATATTATTAAAATAAGTACTGATTTTATTCCAACGATTACTGATTTTATTCAAATAATTACTGATAATATTTTATTCTTTACTGATATTATTTTAACGATTAGTGAAAAGAATTTAATGAATAGTGAAGACGTTTTAATAAATAGTGATACTATTTTTAGGGGTGCTAATAGAAAAGAAAAAAGTCAGTAGAGGACTACCCTACCGACTTTCTAACAATAAAAATTACATGAAAAAGAAATTTACACACTATTTATCTGTCTTTGCGTGTATTCGCTTTGTTTTTTATTTATCATTCAACACCTCGACAGTACCATTAAATTCTATATTCTTAATAGGTCCTTTGGCTACAAAATGATAGAAATAAGTACCTGTTGGAGACTTCGTTAAGGAAGGATCCCAGAATTGATCCTTAGAACGAATATCCTGTACGAAAAATATACGCTTACCATAACGATTATAGATAGTTAACTCATTATCAGGATATGCCTGTCCCTCAACCAAGTTATGTATTTCGAAAACATCGTTGATACCATCACCATTTGGCGTAATTACGTTAGGGAACATAAGGTTATCGTTGATAATTGTTATAACCTTCGAAATAGTATCGTGACACTCGTATACCTTACCGCTCGGTGCAACATTATATGAATAAGCGTCTAAGGTAACATTATATTCGCCCGCTACGTTTTTGCCCTCTTGTGGTTTCCAAGTGTATTGAGGATTAGGCTCGAACACATTTTCTACGTCCATAGTGTTATATTTGTTGGTTTGAATCTCCCAACGATAACGGTTGTTAGCCTCATCGTTCGGCTCGGTTAGATTAACCATCGTAACAGTAGGGTCAGAAGCATACGGATTAGCAGGTTTCCAATTAAAATCGGCTGTAAGAGAAGAAAATACATTAATGATATTGTCATATTCAATCTTATCCGTACAACCATACGGAGAGGTTACTTTTAGTTTCAAATCATAACTACCCGCAGGTAAAGTAAAGGTAGGATTAGCCTCGTTAGAAGTCAAATCACCAACTTGCCATTCGTACTTGGATACGTCAGTAGAACCTGAAAGTAATTGGAAAGTATAAGGTTCGCAACCCTCTAATGGATATTTATCAGAAGAGAACGAAGCAGCCGCACCCGGATGGACATTAACCTTAATAGTATCATCACCATAGCAGTATAGTTTGCCATTATTATTAGTAACCATCGCAACGAAAGTCTTAACACCAAACTCATTATCAGCAGGTTTGTAAGTTATCTTTTGTGTTGTATCACCAGTTGGCTCCCAATCATAACGAGCAGCACCAGCGTTACCAGCATTAAGGGTAACAGATTGACCCTCACATATTTCTTTGTCCTTACCTAAATCAACAATAGGAGTACCTACAACAGAAACATGAGTAGTTGCAGGCCATTGACAACCAAAGTCATCAATAACTTTTACATTGTAAGTAAAGTTACCACTCTGTGTTACAGGAGGGGCAATAAGAGCAGTAGTTTTGGTAGAATTAGTTATGTATGGACCACCCCAAATAACAGTGTCGATAGGAACAGAATAAGTCCAGTCAGTAGCAGAAGACAAATCGAAATCCATCCACCAACTACAAATCCAACCATTATCAGAGGCTAAATTATCTGTTATTCTTAACGTCCAAGTACCATTCAAAGAACAACCAATTAGTTGATCGAATCCACTCAAATCCACAGTAGTAGCGTTATTATAGGCTTGTGATTGAGTAGCAGAAGAGAAGTTATAAGAGATATTACCTGTAACGTTCTGTTTTGGAGTCTGTAAGAACTGAGATGTATCACCCTCGGAAAGAATTGAATCCTTTGTATAAGAATATGCTACAGTACGGATATAATCTCCATAAGAGGCAATGTATTTATCATTCTTGTATGGACGATATTCGTTTTTGTAAGTGGTAACCAAACGGATAGAATCCACAGTAAGAGTTTGTTCGGTAGTTGTGTTAATATCTATTGTAACGTTAGTACCTGTTGTATTATTAATCTTAAAATTACTACCGTATGCAAGATTAGTCTGTGTAGAGCCTTGATATAGAGTTAAATCATAAGTATGATATTTACAAGTATCTCCATAGTTAGGTGGATAGGTTACGCCATTGTCCGAAATAGGCATACCTTGTTGCATTTGGGTATTAGCCGTAAAGACATTGTATTCGAAAGACTCGTTATAGATAAACTCTCTACCTGTGGAAGTTGCGGTATAAGAGTCTCCATTTTGAACAAATATCGCATAACCAGAAGTATATGGGTGAGTAGTACCATCGGCGGCTATGATAGTATCGTTACCTTTGGAGGTTAGAACCTCATTTTCATAGACATGAACAGTATCGGCAGGGACATTGACTGTCATACTAACCGTATCACTAACACCCCAGAAGTGAGTAGAGTCTATTATATTATTAACGTATGGAGTACCATTTTCGGAAATAGAGTAGTTACGAACAACGTTTGGTAAGTCTCCGCACAAAACTCCCTGAGCGTTCTTTAAATAAGTATTACTCCAACAATACTGCCAACATTCTCCGATAGGGTTCTTATTGGTATCAGTAAGGTTATTACCTGCTTTATCAGAAGTTGTAGGGTCAAGGAAAGAATATTGAGACGAACCAGCAGGTATTCCTAATAAGTATCTCTTTTTACCCGATTTCTTTTTGTCATAGTATTTCAAAATAGCAGTCTTATTCTCAGGGCAACGCAATTCTATACGCAAGTCTCCAATACTTGAATGCTCCATCTTAACACATACGTCTGCTATCTCATCTCCATCTGACAAAGTCGCACCAGCAGAGAAGGAGGCAAAGGTAATAGTATTCTCGTAGGTAGCATTACCTGCAGAGGTAGAGCCTCCATCGGGTATAAACTGACGAGTTTCAAATATTTCTCTCTCGGTTTGATTCATGTGGATAGTGTCTAATACTATTGTAGAAGTACCTGAATAATCTACGCTAACAGGTTGTTTGTCTCCCGAGCACATATCAGCCACATCGTTTTCCATTTTGATTGGATTAGAGGCTATTCTTACTCTGGCATTCAATGAGTTCTTTGCTACACAACCGCCGTATGAGGTATCAGTTATGTATAATTGCAAATCATAACCACTAAGTTTAAGCCACTTATGACCAACAGAAGGATTGTATTTAACAGTATCGTATCCGCTATCGCTATCTCCAAATCCCCAGATATAAATACAAGATTGCGGAGTTTGATGATAGGCTGCGTCATTATAAGGGAATTGAGGGTCGGCTTTTAATACTACACTATCGCCCTCGCATATATCAATGGCAACGAATGTAATAGTATCCAATTTGTAGTATCTTGTAATGCCAGTCTCATCTACCTTTGTGAAATCATAACCATAGTCAGGATTGCTAATTATTATGGTATCAACGTCTGTACCTGTTCTAACAGGACGAGTACTCTTTACTCCATTAGAATCATATTTGGTAAAAGTAGAGGCTAACTTAACATAGACATCTTGACAAGTACCCTCACAACCTATTCTTGCCTTCCAGCCTTTTGCAACGCCTGTTCTATCGGATTTTAACCTTATGGTAAGACAACCCGATGTATCTGTAATAGGAGGTGATACGGTCTTGCCTTCCAATTCATTGTTTTGGAAATAAGGCAATTCGGTGTCCTGCGAAACTGCTCTATCATCATTAATAGAAGGACCATAATAGATAATCACAGTATCCGAAGGGTGAATATCAAACATATCAAACTCCAACTTCGTTCTCGAATTAGCCTGTGCAGGACAAATAGTTGTCCAATAGTCCATGTTTGTAGCGTAGTTACCATTCTTACTATTGTCATAAAACTCTCCCTCACAAAGATTATTCCTTTGTGTATGCGTAGTAGCATCCAAAAAAATTGTTTGAGTCTGTCCCTTAACACCGTAAGAGGCAATCAACGACAATAATACACTACAAATAAATACCTTTTTCATATTAATTCTAATTTTTCTCTTTCCTTACTCTTATTGATAGTTAAACAACTAAAATGTAAAGTAAAAAATATGATTTTCTTATCTAATCAAATAAATTCTTTTCTTTTCCTTTTCTCTGTGAAGTATCTTTACCCAAATGCTGATACGCCAAAAGTGTTGCTTCTCTGCCTCTTAGGGTACGTACTAAGTAACCTTCTTGTATCAAAAACGGCTCATATACCTCTTCTAATGTGCCAATATCCTCACCTACTGCCGTTGCAATAGTACCAACTCCCACAGGACCACCTTGAAACTTATCTATAATTACACTTAATATCTTGTTATCCATCTCGTCCAAGCCATTTGCATCTACATTCAAAGCCTTCAAAGCCATCTTTGCTATATCCATCGTTATAATACCATCTCCCTTTATCTGTGCAAAGTCTCTTACTCTACGCAATAACAAGTTCGCTATTCTCGGTGTACCTCTTGAACGTGAGGCTATTTCTAAGGCTGCATCATCATCAATAGGCGTTTGAAGTATCCTACAAGAACGCTTAACGATACTACACAAAGTCTTATGATCATAATATTGTAGCCTACAAGTTATACCAAATCTTGAACGCAAAGGTGCTGTTAATAAACCACTTCGAGTAGTTGCTCCTATTAATGTAAAAGGATTTAGGGCAATCTCTACACTCTTTGCATTAGGACCCGATTCTATCAAAATATCTATCTTATAATCCTCCATAGCAGAGTACAAATATTCCTCAACTATAGGCGATAAACGGTGTATTTCATCAATAAATAGAACATCTTTCGGCTCCAAATTAGTCAAAATACCTGCCAACTCTCCGGGTTTGTCCAAAACCGGACCCGAAGTCATCTTTACATTAACACCTAACTCATTGGCTATTATATATGATAAGGTTGTTTTTCCTAGTCCCGGAGGCCCGTGCAAAAGTACATGATCCAAAGCCTCTCCTCTCTGTTTTGCTGCCTGTACGAATACATTAAGATTCTCTTTTATAGTATCTTGACCAGCAAAATCCTGAAACCCGAGAGGTCGTAACGCCTTTTCGTATTCTCTTTCCTGTTTAGAAAGGTTATTACTATTTGGATCAAGATTTTTGTTCATTATCTTATTCTATTTACTTCTATTTTCCGACTTGCAAATTTAATAAAATTTTTCTAAACCACAGCACAAAAATCAAAAATATCTACTATTTTATAAATAAAAAACGTAATCTTGCGTATATTAGGCAAAAAATTCTTAATTTTGCAAAAAATTTATAGCATAGTTTTATGATCAATCTTTTCATTACATGGGATGTCTCTCCGATTATTTGCAAATTAGGTAGTATAGAGATTCGTTGGTATGGTATTTTGTTCGCTTGTGCCTTTATTGTCAGTTACTTACTACTCAAAAAACTATTCCAAAAAGACAATGTCCCTATCTCATATTTGGACAAACTGACCCTATATGTTTTTATTGCCGTTTTGGTCGGTGCAAGACTCGGACACTGCCTTTTCTATGACTTTTCATACTACTCTAATCACCTAATAGAGATGTTCTTACCTATTAAAGAAATGGCCTCTGGGTGGAAATTTGTAGGCTATCAAGGCTTAGCCTCTCATGGTGGTGCAATAGGTATTTTGATTGCCCTTTGGATCTATCAAAAACGTACTAAATTGCCGTATATGTGGATATTAGATAGATTGGTCATAGCCATTTGTTTTGCAGGTTTAGCCATTAGGACGGGTAATCTATTCAATAGCGAAATATATGGTGTACCGACCTCCCTACCATTCGGTTTTATCTTCGTAAGAGATTATCAAACAGTGCCTTGTCACCCAACTCAGTTGTACGAAGGCTTATCTTATTTGATTATCGGTTTGTGTCTCTATGCTATCCTTAGAAAAGACAACAAAAATATACATCAAGGTCTTATTTTTGGACTATTTCTAATACTTGTTTTCGGAATGCGTTTCTTGATTGAGTTCATAAAAAATGATCAAGAGCCGTGGGAACAAAACCTTATATTAGATATGGGTCAAATACTCTCTATCCCTTTCATAATTGGCGGAATAATAATTACTTACTTCGCCATAAAGAAAGATATTGGAGCGAAATTGGATCTTGGTAAACTAAAAAATAATAACAAAAAATAATCTTTAAACAATCAAAGTAATATGGCAAAAAAACTAATATTAGTCCGTCATGGACAAAGTGAGTGGAACAAACTCAATCTTTTTACAGGCTGGAAAGATGTTGACCTTTCAGATCAAGGAAAACAAGAGGCAGCCGCTGCTGGTAAGGCTATGTTAGACTATGGCGTGATACCCGAGAAATGTTTTACCTCATATTTGAAACGTGCTATCAAAACGTTAAATATTGCTCTTGATGCAATGAATTTGGACTACTTACCAGTTGAAAAAACTTGGCGTTTGAACGAAAAACACTACGGCACACTTCAAGGACTTAACAAGAAGGAGACAGCCGAGAAGTACGGTGACGAACAAGTATTGAAATGGCGTAGAGTATTTGATTGCCGTCCACCTGCATTGGAGGATGATGACGAGAGAAATCCTAAAAAAGACCCTCGTTACAAAGACGTTCCAGTATCGGAATTGCCTGTAACTGAGTCCTTAAAAGATTGTATCGCACGTTGTATGCCTTATTTTGAAAACGTTATTATGCCTGAGTTCAAAACTAAGGACACTATCCTTATCGCTGCTCACGGCAATAGCCTAAGAGGAATAGTTAAAAACTTAAAGAATATGAGTGAGGACGAGATAATTAAGTTTAATATTCCAACTGGTATTCCTTACGTTTTCACTTTCGATGATAATATGAAAGTAGTTAAAGATGAGTTCTTGGCTGACCCTGAAACAGTTAAAAAACTAATGGACGCTGTTGCTAATCAAGGCAAGAAATAACCTTTATATATACTAATCACAAGATTCTCCGATAGTTACTTACTAATTGTCGGAGATTTTCTTTTTAGGCTAAGAGTCTTTCAAAATATTTCGGCAGATTAAGAAAATAATTCGTCCATTCATCAGAATCTTTCGACCATTTAGAAAATTCTTTCGGCAGAATATTTCGAAAAAAACGGCAGAATATTCGGATAAAGTTAGAACTTATCAGAATAGTATCGAAAGTTATTTGGATAATATTAGAAGTTATTTTAATAATATAAGTACTTATCAAATTCTTTTCAGTACTTATTAAAATAGTATCAGTAATCGTTAAATTATTTTCAGTAATCAGTAAATTATTTTCAGTAACTAATAAATTATTTTCAGTAATTATTTTCGGAGGTATAGTACTTAAATGGATATAATTAGCACAAACTCTTATAGATAGATATCAAATCATCGGCAGTCTTATCCCAAGTAATTTTCTTAATCTCTGAAAAGGCGTTGCGAGTTATCATCTTGCTAAGGGCAGGGTAATGAGTAAGACCATAGATAGCGTTCGCCATAGCATCAATATCCCAAAAATCTACTTTCAAAGCGTAGGAAACTATCTCACTTACACCACTTTGCTTGCTTATTATAGTAGGTACACCATTGCTCATAGCCTCCAACGGAGAAATACCAAAAGGCTCTGAAACAGACGGCATTACATAGACATCACTCATAGCAAACATCTCATCTACAAGTTTGCCTTGCAAAAAACCCGTAAAGAAAAAATTCTCCGATATCCTCTTTTTCGCAACCAAAGCAATCATTCGATTAAGCATATCACCCTTGCCTGCCAACACAAAGATAATATTCTTATCCTTTTTCAACACCTTGTCGGCAGCCTCAATAAAATAATCAGGTCCCTTTTGGAAAGTAACCCTACCTAAGAAGGTAACGATTTTCTTATTAAAGACATTCTGTTTTTTAATTATCTCCCTCTCTTGCAGATTGATACCATTATAAACAGTAAATATTTTTTCTATCGGTTGATTATATTTGTGATAAACTATTCGCTTGGTGTAATTGCTAACGCAGACTATCTTGTTAGCAAAGTCCATACCCATCTTTTCTATTGCATATACCTGAGGATTAACTGTTTCGCCACTACGATCATACTCTGTTGCATGCACATGAACTACCAACGGCTTACCAGATATTTGCTTAGCAACGATACCTGCTTTATAGGTCAGCCAATCATGACAATGAATAACATCAAAATCTTGTTCCCTCGCTATTTGACCTGCTACCAAAGCATACTTATCTACCTCTTCCATAAGGGATTGAGTATAACCTCCGTGAAAATCAAATCTGCGTTTTTGGTTATTGCTAATAGTCTTAGAAGTTAAGTTTTCTATCTCGGTAATCGGCGTATTAATCACATTATAATAGTCGTCCATACCAATGTAAGGTACTAAGGTAGAGTTAATTCTGATTGTTTTCATATTCATACTCTTTTCCACAAGGCGACTATTTTGATTGATATACATCATATCCTCACCGCTTACGCTCGTCTCGTTAGCACCTATGATATTAGAGCCATTTTGCCAAATAGTATCATATTTGTTTGGTACAACGAAAGTAATCTCTACATTCTTGTCTACCAACGCTTTGGTCATTCTGTAACAAGCCGTCCCCAAACCACCTGAAATTAACGGAGGAAACTCCCAACCAAACATCAATACTTTCATTCTTAACTCCTTTCTTATATTATTAGCCTAAATTGCTTATATTCTTAGTCTAAACTACTATTTATCAATATATTCTATCGCTATATCTCACCGCTATATTTATCTATCAAGTATTTCATTCGCATAACCTCTGCCACAGACCACGCTTGCGAAATACTACCGCCTGCCTTAAATGGTGGATCTGCGTCATAAACCTCGGCAATACTACCAACGCAATAGTCCGTTAGGATACTCTCAAAGCCTGTGTATAAGTCTTTTATATGATTTACGCCTTGCTTACCATAGACTCTTAAATACGCCTCACTATACGCTCCTAAAAGCCATGGCCAAACCGTACCATTATGATAAGCCCTATCTCTTTGTTCCTGATTACCATAATAATGTCCGTGATAATTAACATCTTGCGGAGATAATGTGCAAAGACCTCTTGGAGTAAGCAATTCCTTCTTAACTTTATCCACAATCAATTGACGAATCTTAACCGAAATAGGACTATAAGGCAATGAAACTGCAAATATCATATTCGGACGAACAGCAAAATCCTTATTGTTATTATATACACAATCAGCCAAATAGCCTTTTTCCTTATCCCAAAATGTTTGCTTAAAGACAATCGGAAAAGTATTCACAAAGTCCTCCCAATGCGTTGAGAAAGCATCATCACAAGCCTCGTCTGCTAACTCTTTTGTAAACATTATAGCATTGTACCACAAGGCGTTAATCTCTACTGCATAACCTTTTCTCTGAGTTACAGGCTTACCATCGATAATAGCGTCCATCCAAGTCAAAGCCTTACCCTCCTGACCTTGATATAATAAGTAATTGCTTTCCATTCTAATGTTCGGAGTGCCTTCCTCGAAAGTAGAGATAATGGATTTCATATACTTAGAATATTTTTTCCACACTCTCTCCTTATCGCCTGTATAGTTAACATATTGTTGCAGAGCGAAAAAGAACCATAAAGGAGCATCGGCAGAATTGTAAGCAGCATCGTTAGAAACACCTATATTAGGGAATAGACCGTCCTTATAATCTTTTAGCATTGTGTCAATTACCCTAATAAACATCTCCATATCGTCTATTGCATAGCAAAGCCCTGAAAGAGCAATAAAAGTATCTCTACCCCAACGTCCAAACCACGGAAAACCTGCTATAATATCTACCTCGGTAGTGCCTTTGCGACAGAAAAACATTCTCGCAGCCCTCTTCAATACGTCCTCCATACGAATAATAGGGAAACGAATAGACGCCTCTTTTTGAAAATCTCTCGACAACAAGAAAGGGTTGCCCTCCTCTGTGCCACAAGACAAATACACACTCTCGCCAGCGGACAAGACAATAGAGAAAGTACCCATCATTAACAAGTCCTCCAAATAGTCATAACCACGCTCTTTCTCCTTGATATACTCAAAGTTATAGTACCAATCAGGCTTGTGTTCGTAGTTTACTTTTTTGGAAAATTGCAAGAACAACGGCGTATAATTAGGGTATAGTTTGTACCCTACTCCATTATCCACCTTCACAAAAGAAGTATTCGCATTAGTATTGCATTTGGATAGCCTATGCACATTTCTAAACGCCAACAAAGGATTCAATCTTAAACAAATAGTAGGTCTATCCTCGTTATTATCATCTGTCGACACGTATGTATATTTAATCAAAAGCCTATCTCTACGCTCTTGTATCTGCATTTCTTTGGTAAGTATGATATCGCCAATTCGGTAAGTAGTTTTAGGTAAGTCTTTTAGAGAATACGATTCCAAATATTTATGCCCCTTTGGATAGAATACGCCATCTTTATATTGATGTATAGCCAAATGAAATTCCTTGTCCTGCACCACAACAGTCTCGTCAAGATAAGACAATAAGACGTGATTATCATTGTCTATCATTGGTTGAGGAGCAATAAAAAGACCGTGATATTTTCTTGTATTACAACCAACTAACGACGTGCAAGCAAACACATTAGACATATTAGCACGCAAAATCTCTCTTTGTAGAGAAAACTCCAAATTCAAAAGTTCGTCCTTTTTAAATAATACCTCTTTCATTTCTTACTTTTAATTATTTCAGTAGCGTAAGCACTTAACTCCCTTACTGAAAATATCTTACAACCAAATGAGATTAATACAAAACATATTAACGACACTATCACTCGATAATACCATAACGTATCAAACGTCCTTATTATTACACTCGATAAAGCAATTAGAATAACAAAAATCAAAACCCTTACACCATACTGCCAAGAAACCTTAATCTTAAACAACCTTAATGCAATAATTGCCTGTATAAGAGAGGTTAATGTCTGTGTAATAACAGCACTCCAAGCACTTCCCAAAGCCTTATATTGCGGAATTAGAATAAGGTTAATCACAATATTAATTATCATACCACCTAAGGCAACGAGATTCAAGTATTTAAGGTTACCATTCGAAGTCAAAAGAGTACCAAATATATACACCATTGAAATAGGTATAAAGCAGACACACAACACACTAAACACACTGGCACTCTGTTCGATATGTTTGTTATACAATAGTTCCATCAACTCCGTTGAATAGGCTATACTTATGCTTACAAAACTAACTCCGATAAACAACAACAACTGAAACGAAGACTTTATAATCGGTTGTAAATCTTGTTTTTCCTTAATCATCTTAGCAAACAATGGTAGCAAAATAACCGAAAACAAATACGCTATCATATTAATGCTATCCACCAAACGAAAACCCGAAGCATAGATACCTGCTTGTTCTTTTCCATCCGCTAACAATCTCTCTATCATTACACTATCTACACGATTATAGAAACTCATCAACAACGTCAATAGGGCGTATGGGAAACCAAACTTCAATATCTTTAACATAAACTTCGTATCCCAAACAGGCTTTATAAAATGTGTTTTCTTTAAGCAAATAACTAAGGCTACCAAACACGCAATAGCCATACTAAGTACCTGAACATAGACAAAATATTCTATCCTCATTCCACCCTTTAATACATTCGTCCACAAGAGTATAGAGCAGAATATAATAGTTAGACTTTTGTCCAAAACAGATAGCACACTATCCGTCTTAAAAAGCATAAGGGAGGAAATATTACTACGCAAATACGTTAAAAGTGAGGTCAGTATCTGAAAGACACATAGCCAACGAACCAAGAACATAGCCTTGCTGTCATAGTTCGAAATCTTTGCTACAACTATTACAACTACCGCATAAACAAGGGCTAACAATATTTTAAGGGGTATAATCTTAGCGAAATATTTTTTTAACAGAGACGAATTTTGAGCAATCGTTCGGTTATTGAACTGCGTAATTCCGAGGTCTAATATAATATTAAAGATATAAGTAAAGTTAAGCAGTGCGTAGTATATACCATACTCACCAGCAGGCAACACATTCTGCACACTCCTATCTATACCCAAAATCCAAAAAGACTTAATAAGTATATTCAGCGTAAGTAGAAAGATAAGATTTGTCAAAAAAAACTTTTTCATTTCACTTATATCTTTGTGCAAAATTACAATATTTTTCTCTTTTACTAATTATTTTTCTATATTTTATTTACTCTTTTATCTATACTTAGGTTTAATCCCAAAATATCTTCACTATTTATCAAAACGTCTTCACTATTTATTAAAATATCTTCACTATTTATTTTCCCTATAAAAAACTACTGCTACCTATCTTTCGACAAATAGCAGTAAATTAAAATAATTGTTAAATAAAAATATCTTATCTTCTTCTATTTTTCTCTCTTTCAGCCAATAATCTACGATTCTCTTTTTCCAAAGCCTCCATACGTTGTTGCCATTTAGACTTCTTCATAGGTTTTTTGGAGTTCTGTTTCAAACGCTCTAATATCTTCTGCTCGTTAATCGTCTTACGAATGATAAACATCTGTAATACAGAGATAAACAAAGACAATAGGTAGTAATAATTCAACGCTGCCGAGAAGTTATTCAAGATAAAGAACATCATTATTGGCATACCGTACATCATTAATTTCATTCCCGGCATCGTCTGAGTTTGAGCCTGTTGGTTCATCGTCATCTTGGTGTAAAGCAATTGTGCTATTGTCATCAAAACACAGAACAACGATATATGATTACCTGCAAACGGTATGTTGAAAGGCAAATTCAAGATACTATCATACGTTGACAAGTCGTCTGCCCACAAGAATGGTTGCTGACGTAACTCAATCGAAGAAGGGAAGAAACGAAACATGGCTATCAAAATAGGGAATTGTATCAACATCGGCAAACAACCTGCCATTGGATTAATGCCTGCTCTCTTATACAATTGCTGTACAGCCTGTTGTTTTTGAAGCATTTGGTCTTGTTTAGGGTACTTCTCGTTAATCTTGTTAATCTCAGGTTGCAATACTCTCATTTTGGCAGTAGAAGAAAATGATTTGTACGCTAATGGGAACAAAACAAGTTTAACTAACAAAGTCAAAATCAAGATAATCAAACCATAATTCAAACCATATCCAACCAAAAAGTCGAACACAGGTATAATTACAAAACGATTAACCCACTGCATTAGGAAAAATCCCCAACCCAATGGAATAGTACGCTCTAAATCAATATCATATTTCTTTACTACATTATATTTGTTCGGTCCAAAGAAGAAATCCATCGAATAAGTTGTAGCAGGTTTCTCTCTATCGTAACCAAGCAACATACGAGACTCCATTGTACGCATATAATCTGCGTTAGAAGACTGTTTTTTGGTCGTTGTCTTAAGGTTAGCAGACTCAAACCACGAGTCCTTGTTGTTGCAAATCAAGACAGTAGAAAAGAATTGCTGTTTATAAGATATCCATTTAACAGGAATACCCGTCTCGCTCTTTTCATCGTCTCTACCTTGCTCTTTCAATTCCTCTACATCGTCCGAAAGTTTATAGTATAAGGTAGAGTTTTTTCTCTCTATACTAACATCTTTCTCTTTGAGTTTCAAATCACTAGTCCAATTCATCTCTATTTGAGAATCATCGTTTATAGCCTCTTGCATATTATTGACAACGATTCTGTATCCCAAACGGTAATCATTGCCACGCATAATATATTTGTATTCTATATACGATTTAGAACCCTTAAAGTAATCACTCTCAGATATATTAATCGAATCAGGCTTATTAGGATACAAACGCATCGACAATATTACGCTATCCTTACCACTTACCTTAATGGTCTCATTTCCCTCGCACCTCTTACCATTGACAAAGGTTACGAAATAAAGGTCTTGAGTAGGTACGACAACTTGCCCTGCCGTTAGGTTCAAACCATACGAGTTGCCTTTGTTAGTAAAGAATGTAACTGGCTTTTTCTTAGGCGTTTGATACTCTTTTAGGGTTACCTGACTAACTTGTCCGCCCTTGTTGGTGAAATCTACTTTATAGACATCGTTTTCCAAACTAATCTTCTGTTCTTGTCTATTAACAGCATTGGAAAAAACGGCGTATTTCTCTTCTATTTTCTTTTTAGCCTCTGCCTTAAGAGAGTCGTTAGAAGACTGATTATTGATAACTTGCAACAATTCTGCGGTCTCGTCTATTGTCCTTTCGGTAGTCTTAGTCTTAGCCTTGCTTTTTAGTTGTTTTTGTGCAGCAGCAACAGAGTCATTATAATGCTTTTGCCTTGCTAACTCCTCCTCTGACGGCCTGTTAAGGTACGAAAATACCATAAACACTGCACATATTAGCACCAAACCTATGATTGTTTTTTTATCCATAATCTCTATTTATACTTGTTATGATTTGCCAAAGTTTTAAGTTGCAAAATTAAGAAACTTTCTTTATCTGACAAAATATTTTCTCTATTTTCGTACATTCCAAAGGCGTTTCCTACCTCGATAACCTTAGTCTAACGCCCCCTATTATCCATCTTTGGGGCTGTGGAATATTACCGATATCAAAGTATTCTCTGTTAGTTATATTACTGCAATTGAGATAAATATCCAAAACTTTCGGACTTTTCTTACCTACCCTTAAACTATAATTAAGACCACAATCCAAAACCATATACGGCTCAAAACTCTTCTCCTTTCCCTTATTGCCGTCCGTGTATTCTATATAACTACCTTTGCGAACACAATAACGACTATCAAAACTAAGTGTAAAACACTCTGTTAGAGGTAAAAAAAGTTTCGTAGTTAGTTTATGTCTTAGGTAATTAAGGGCATATTGTGAAATATAGTCTATATCTGTCTGTCTTTGATACATATACGAATACGACAAGTGCAAAATAGTATTCTTTCGAAACACTCCAAACAACTCCCTTAAATATATCTTACTCTCTAAATCAAAACCGCATTTGTCCAAATTATTAAGGTTTTCCGTCCTCCATTTCTCGTCCTCAGAAGAATATTTTACCCAATCTATCATATCCTTTGCTTGCATATAATACACACTAAACGAGGTTATTGCTATATGATTTAGGTTCTTTATCCCAATATCCCAACTCCTCGCCTTCTCCCTCTGTAAAGACGGATTACTCTCATGCACAGCGTCCTTATAATACAACTCCGTAAAAGAAGGCAACCGAGACGAAGTGGAGAAAGAAAAGAACATCTCCCACCCTAACGAAATACTATAATTAACATTAACAGAAGGATATACAGAAATATCACTTGTCTTAACAGCCGACCCTAAATAACTCATCACTCCCAAAACAAAATCCCAACGTTTATATTTATAATCACCGCTTAGGAAAAAAGAAACATTTGTCCTGTTATCATAATGATTATAAACACCTTCGTATAGTTTACACTCCTTACCCAAGACAGTAGAAAGAATCTCCTCATACCTCACATCTCCACCGAAATTCAAACTAAACGTCTTATACCTATACGCAAACCCTAAATTACTCCCTAACACATTAGATTTATGACGATTAGGCGTAGAAACATTTCTAATCAAATAGAACTCGTCCGTGTGCATACTATAATAAGCAGTCGGAAAGAAAGAAAGTCTATCGCTAATATTCCACAGCCCTCGAATAGACGAAATAAAAACCCTTGTCTTTTCATATTGATTAGGGTATGAGGCTGAATAAAAGGTATTTGCACCATAGTCTTTCTTATTATACCCTAACCCAAAATCTATCTTATTACCCTTTCTTAACCTTAGCCTTCCCTCATACATTATATTATATATATCATAGTCCGAATTGCTTATATATCCATCGCTATTCTTCACTCCCACAGACAGATAGTTCTCCATCTTGTCTATCTTAAAGGATGTACTCGCCTCACCAGAAAAGAAACCATACTCACCACCTTCCGCCTTAGCAGTCAGTAGATTAGAGGTATCTTTCTTAGTTATGATATTAACACCGCCCGAAAAAGCAGACGCACCATAGACAATAGCCGTAGGACCTTTGATTATCTCAATCCTCTCTATATCAGAAATATTAATAGGTAAATCCAAAGAATAATGACCTGTATGTGGATTAGTTAGGTTAACGCCGTTAAGCAGTACGGCTGTTTGGTCAAAATTACCGCCCCTTAAAGTTATATCCGATTGAACCGAATGCACACCTCGTGTCTGTACATCAATACCTGCCGTTAAAGATAATAACTCACTAACACTCTGCGGTTTCAAACACTCTATCTCTTCTCTCGTTATTACGACCGAGACCTTGCCTAATTGATTCAGTGGCTCGGACAATTCGTCCTCAATGCTTACCTCCTCAAGCGTCCCAAACATCGTAATAGTATCACCTTTCGTAGTCTGAGCGTTGGCAGTCTTACCTACCGAATAAGTCAAAGTTGCAATAGATAAGACTCCAATAGTAACTACTTTGTGCATAGAGTTATACGCACTATATTTCTTTCGCTCAAACCTTCTAAAACGAAAGGCTTTCTTTTCTAATATTCTCTTTTTTAACATTATCTTTCAATAGATTACATCATATACAATGCCATCTCCTCTTGTAATTCTCTTGCCTTTTCGCCTGCCGTTTTATCAAAATTCTCTGTACTATCAGCAAAGATAATACCTCGAGAAGAATTAACCAAAAGACCACAATCCTTATTTAATCCATTCTTACTAACCTCTTTAAGACTGCCACCCTGAGCACCGACTCCGGGTACCAACAAAAAATGATCTGGTGCTAACTTCCTAATATCCTTAAAACTATCTGCCTTAGTAGCCCCACAAACAAACATCAAATTATCTTTCGTTGCCCAACCTTGTGCCGTCTCTAAGACTCTCTCAAACACTCTCTTACCTTGCTTATCCTCTATCATCTGAAAGTCATTGCTACCCTTATTACTTGTCAAAGCCAACACAATCACAACCTTATCCTCATACTCCAAAAACGGCTTAACAGAGTCCTCACCCATATACGGAGCAACCGTAATAGCATCAAAATCAAAGCCTCCCTCCTTGGAAAAGAACGCCTTAGCATACTGCTTACTTGTGTTACCGATATCACCTCGTTTAGCGTCTGCAATCAAAAAACACTCCTTATCCTTTGTGTGCAAATAGTCAATAGTCTTTTTTAAGGACACCAAACCCTCTATGCCATTACTCTCATAAAAAGCCAAATTAGGTTTGTATGCCACCGTATAGGGCAATGTAGCGTCTATAATCCTACGATTAAACTCAAAGACAGGATCTTCCGCTCCCTTTACGCACTCAGGCAACTTGCTAACATCGCTATCTAATCCAACACAAAGATAACTCTTCTTTTGTTTAATAACCTCTATTAATTGTTTGATATTCATCTTATTTATGTTTTTTTATTTATTATCCATTCTTTTTTCTACAAGCCTTACAAACTCCCTATACAACTCCTCTTTTACCGTCTCTATATTTACCTTTTCTCCAATCTCTTTCTCAATACTCGTAACACCCTTATCCACAAAGCCACAAGGATTTATATAACTAAAATACTTTAAATCCGTATTCACATTCAACGCAAAGCCGTGCATCGTAACACCTCTACTCGCCTTAACCCCGATAGCACAAATCTTTCTCGCCTTACCAAAAGGATCTATCCACACACCTGTCGCCCCTTTCAGTCTCTCACCTTTAATACCATAACGACCTATAACACTGATAATCATCTCCTCAACCAAGTCTATATACTCTCTAATTCCTAAGCCAAGAGCCTCGATATCCAACAAAGGATAGCCCGTTATCTGCCCTTCGCCGTGATAGGTTATATCTCCACCACGATTGATATGATAGAGTCTTGCCCCTATCTTTTCCAACATCTTGTCGTTAATCAGTAGATTACTATCTTTGCCATGTAACCCTATCGTATACACGTTATTATGCTCACAGACAACAAATTCTTGCTTTATATCTTTCCTTCCCTCCAACTTCTCTTTTACCTTCCTATCGAACTTCTCCGTCTGCCATTTTAGAGCCTTACCATAATCCACTTTTCCCCAATCTACATACTCTATTTCCATTTATTCTTTTCCATTTTGATTTTGCAAAATTACAAAAAAAACTAATAAGACGAGAAGTTTCTTTTTCACTTCCTTCATATATTAAGGAATTCCTTATTTATATATAGCGACAGAGAAAAGATTATTTCAATTTATTGTATTTTTCAGAAAAAAAAGTTTTTTCGATTTGTTTGTTTAAATAAAAAGTAGTAATTTTGCACCTTAATAATTTAAAAACATTGTTTATGGAACAAAACGTTCATTTAAAACAGACAGACACAACCAGACCAATAGCAACATTTGATATAACAGACAAATATTTAGAGACCATAGATTGTTCTAAAGGTTTAAATAATGCTTGGAATGCGTATCGTGATTATGGGTACAACATATATTTAGAGTTTAATACACGTCTCTGCAATATATCCTCTCCCATATCTCAATTAAAGTTTGTTTGTAAATGGATACAAGGAACGATAGATACTAAACGACAACCTCAATTATGCCCCGATAAAGAATACTGTAATCAATTTGAGAAATTCTTACTACAAACTTTATGGATTAAGATTGTTAGCAAACACTTCAAAACTAATGACGATAGATCATTCGCAATTGAAACTATCAAACACTACGGTTTTTATCAAAGCATTCCCAATTATATTATAAAGTGTATACAAAACGAAAAAAATACCATGGATAAAAAAGAATTTCAAGTTAATCAACAAAACAATTATCACAACGACACATATAATAATGGTGATAATATTAATATTAATCCATCAGGTAATGGTGCTATTAATGGTGCTATTACTATTAATAATATTAATAATAATTACTACACTACCCCAGTAGAGAAAA
>CAVAII010000091.1:0-5276 GCA_963588535.1 Erysipelotrichaceae bacterium
GTAATAATAATCTATATTTTCATCATTTTCTCCCTTAGATAATCCCTCTAAGATACGGAAAATAGCAGTTATTCATTTAATAATATTGGTAAATATAGAAGGTGTGCAAGGGTTAGGGTTAATTAACTTCTCTAACCTATTTTGCCGTTAAGGTATTCTCTTGTTCTATTGTCTTTGGCGTTATTAAACAACTCTTCGGTTTGATCATATTCTACCATTTCACCCAAGAACATAAACATAGACTTATCACTAATACGTTTGGCTTGAGACATATTGTGCGTAACGATTATTATAGTAAGTTCTTTCTTAAGCGAAAGGATAAGATCCTCGATAGTAAGCGTTGCAATAGGGTCCAAAGCACTTGTAGGTTCGTCCATAAGCAATATTTCTGGTTTTAGGGCTAAGGCTCTTGCAATACAAAGTCTCTGTTGTTGACCACCCGAAAGGAAGGTACCGTTCTTGTTAAGACTATCTTTGACCTCATCCCATAGAGCAACACTACGAAGCGACTTTTCTACTATATCGTTTTTCTCTGATTTGGATAGTGGTATGCCGTTTAGGGTGTAGCCTGACAAGACATTACCTGCAATAGACATAGTTGGGAAAGGGTTCGGCTGTTGAAATACCATACCGACACGGCGTCTAACTATGTTGGCATTCATTTGGAATAAATCCTCGCCGTCTAACAAGACCTCACCGCTAACCTCTATGTTACGATACAATTCGTGCATACGGTTGATAGATCTTAGTAATGTGCTTTTGCCACAACCCGAAGGACCCATAACAGCCGTTATGGTATTGCGATTGATATCGGCAAATATATGTTTAACGCTTAACGTGTTCTTAGAATAAGATACACATAAATCTTTTATTTGTAGGATTGGTTGTTCTGATTGTGAATTTATGATATTTTCCATTTTCTTGATATTATTTTTGCTGAAATATTAATAATAAGTACTATAATCAAAAGCAATAGTGATGCAGCCCAGATAAGACTTTGCAAAGAAGGGTCGTTAAAGAATTGCCAAATAAGTAGCGGAATGGCAGACATAGGTTTTTGAATATTCCACTGAATAGCAGCACAACCCAAAGCCGTAAAAGTAAGTGGTGCTGTCTCGCCGATTGCTCTTGAGATGGAAAGCATAATACCTGTAAAAATACCACCAAAAGCAGAAGGTATAAGCACATGGAATACACAGCGGAAATAATTAGAACCTAAGGACAAAGCGGCTTCTTTAAGGTTCTTAGGCAAAAGGTTAAGTGCCTCTTCGGTCGAACGTATTATCAAAGGTAGCATTATTATCATTAGTGCAATACCGCCTGCTAAACCAGAATAACCTTTCATTGGTATAACTATTACGGCATAGACGATAATACCTACAATAATAGAAGGCGTACCTTGTAACAAGTCGGTTAGATAACTAACTATCTTGGCAAACTTGGTAGTCTTACGCTCAGAGAGGAATACGCCTGTTGCGATACCAACAGGGATAACCACAACGCATGCTAACAATAGCATTAGCAAGGTACCGATTATACCATTAACTATACCGCCGTCTATGGGTAGATTATTATTCATGGCTACCATAGCATCGTACGAGGTAGGCATAGGTTTGGAAATAAATGTAAGGGTTAGATATTTAGCCCCTTTGACTATTACTGTAATTAGGATTGCGAACAATGGTATTGCAGTTAATAGACTAAACAAGCAAACTCCAAAATGTAAGCCATGCGAAAGGAATATTCTCTGCTTTACTTTTCCCTCCGAGTAGGAGTGCTTCTTTATTTTATCTATCATCATCATATTACTGTAAGGATTTTTTGATTAGTATTTTACCAATTAGATTAATTATAGCCGTCAATAGAAATAGTATCAAAGCAATAGCAAACAAAGCGGATAGACGCAGACCTTGTGCCTCTCCAAATTGATTAACTATGATACTTGCCATAGTGTTACCAGTAGAGAATATCGAGGTAGGGACAGAGTTCGTATTACCTATTAGCATAGTTACTGCCATAGTCTCGCCTAAGGCTCTACCGATAGATAGTATATAAGCCGAGAATATACCTTTGATAGCAACAGGGAAGACTACTTTTGAGATAACCTCTCTACGTGTTGCACCAAGAGAATAAGCGGCTTCTTTTAGGTTATTCGGTACCATCTTTATGAACTCACTCGAAAGCGAAGCTGCGTAAGGAATAATCATAATAGCAAGGACTAATGATGCCGTTAGGATACTTGACCCTTGTGGAGAGATGTTTAGGCTAACGACTATCGGACGTAGTATGTAGAAACCCCATAATCCATATATTATAGAAGGGATACCTGCTAGCAAGTCAGTAGAGGTTGAGAGAATGGTTGAGATCTTTCTTTTCTTATAATATTCTCCTGTGAATAATGCTATTGACAAAGAAAACGGTATACAGATAACAATTGCCAAAAGCGTAGTTTCTAATGTTCCGATTATGAAAGGTAAGGCTCCATAATGCTCACTTGTAGCGGAGTAAGACCAATCTTTAGAGAATATGAAATTGAAGAAACCAAATGTCTCAAAGGCTGAAAACGAACTTGCAATCAGGGATAATATCACTGCCGAACAGATTATCGGCACAATGGTAGCAACAATCCATAGCAAGGCTTTGAATATGCCATCGCTATGAATTGAATACCACTGTTTGATGTTCGAAAAACTTTTCATCGTCTTTTTACTTCAAAATAGGTTTGCCTTTGTAGGTAATTTGTTTTATATTGTTCAAAGAGATGTCTATTGCTTTCTGTGGCAATGGTGCGTAGTTAACACTTGTCGTTAGGGCTTGTGCTTGTGTACCTAATATGTATTGCAATAGGTCTACAACTGCCTTTGCTTGCTCTTCTGTTCTGTTGTCGTAGGATTGTTCTTTGTAGACAACTACCCAAGTGAATAGGGCGATAGGGTAAGCACCTTTAACATTAGAATTAACTATCATTACTCTTGTGTCTTGAGGTATATCGCCTGCTGCTGCAAGTGAGATACTTTCTTTGTTAGGCTTTACAAATTCGCCGTTAGAGTTCTGCAAAGTAGCATAGTTGATTTTCTGTGCGAAAGCATACTCTGAACCAACGTAACCAATTGCACCTTCTGTTTGAGAAACCAAACCTGCAACACCTGGATTACCTTTGCCTGCTTGACCAACTGCGAAGTCTACTGATTTGCCTGCACCGTATTTCTCTTTCCAAGACTGACTAACAGACGATAGATAAGAAGTAAATACGAAAGTAGTACCCGAACCATCTGCACGATATACAGGGATAATATCTTTGTTAGGTAGGGATAACGTAGGGTTAAGATCCTGAATACGTTTGTCGTCCCATTTGGTTATCTTGCCATCGTAGATATCTGCTATAACCTCACCTGATAAGCGAATATCGCTGATACCATTTAGTTTGAAAGCCAATACAACTGCTCCCATACAAGTAGGTACGTGGACTACTGCGTCCATATCTTTCATCTCTTCGTCAGAAAGGAAGGCGTCAGATCCTGCGAAATCAACTACTTTGTCTTTTAGGTTTCTAATACCTGTACCCGAACCAACACCTGAATAACTTACAAGGTTACCAGAAGATTGTTGATATTTGTTGAATATTAGATTGTAGAATGGTTCTGGGAATGTTGCTCCCGATCCTGATAATTCACTATTTCCTTTTGATGAGCAAGAACATATCATTACTGATAAAAGTCCTAATGCTAATGTTGTTAAAAATGTCTTTTTCATTGTTTTATTTCGTTTTTTTGTTGTTATTAAACTCTTTTTTTTGCTGATTATAAATTGATTTTTGCACTAAGCATTACGTAGTATGTGTCTTTGTCTGTAAGTTCAGAGTGATTGTATTTGAAGTTAGGAGAAAGGTGTAGAAGTTTGTTTACTTTCCAATCAACACCTGCTAAGACTGTGTTACCATCAAGGCTATATTGCCAAACCTCATCTTTGCAGTCCGAAGAAGCATAGTCGTAACGAACGAAGCCTTCTAAGGATTTGGTAAATTTGTATTTGCCATAAACAGATAGACCGTCTAAGGTTCTGTCATCAACGTTCTTGTTGTTGAACTGTTTGTTATACTCACCGCCGATTGCGAAAGTCTCGTCTTTGTAACCTAAGAAGATTGCTAAATTGTTTTGTGTAGCAGACTCTCTTTTGGTTTTGATATCAGAATAAACTCTTAGAGAAAGTTGTTTGATAGGTTTGAAAGTTATACCCAAACCATAAAGTAGTTGATCGTCTGCTTGGATTTTCTTATAGCCTTCGCCGTTGAAAACAGAAGCATCTATGGAAAGCATATCGCAAGGAGTAAAGGTTGCCAAAACGCCTAAGTCTGCACTGCTACCCCATTTCATTTCGTCTTGGAAAGACTTCATTATGTATCTGTATCCCCAGAACTTCTCTTGGAAAGAGAATTGTGCCGTACTTGTCAAACCTGCAGATAGAGAGAATTTGTCGTAGTGGATATCGAACTGTGCGTTCTTAACATATCCGCTTCTTTGTAAGGAGTTGTCATCGCCTTTACCCATATCGTAAACGACCTTAGCAGAGAAGTGTTCGTTCAAAGAGTATTGATAACCCAAATAGGCTCTTTCCAAATCGAAGCCGAAAGAATTAACTTTGTCGGTAGTGTTGTTAAAACTTGTTCCGACTTGTGAGAAGATAGTTACAATAGGTTTGCCCTTAGATTCTTCTTGTGCTTGTGAAGTTAAAGTGCTACCCAAACAAACAACTCCCAAAGAGAGTTTCAATGCTGTTAGTAGATTTTGCTTAATTGTTTTCATTTTTTTTCTTCTTTTTTAAATGTTATTAAGTTAAAAGTTTTATTATTTATTTTCCTTTTTTTCACAGTGCAAAATTCCGACTACTATGTTACAAAACTGTTTAAGAAGTCTTACAAAGTATTTACATAAATATTTAGAAATTGTTACCAAATGTGTCTATTTATTGATAACAACTTGATTACTATTATATAACAACAAAAGAATAGTTATAATAAATGAAAGAATACCTAACTTTTCTCTCGCCAAAAGGGATCAAACTGTGGAGAAAAGGGATCAAACTGTGGCGAAACTTAATCAAACTGTGGCGAAAAGGGATCAAACCGTATGAAAACAATATCGTTTTCTACCACAAAACAATATCGTTTTCTACCACAAAACAATATCGTTTTCTATTACTTTGATTAAGTCTCGCCACAGTTTGATTAAGTCTTGCCACAGTTTGATCCCTTTTCGCCACAGTTTGATCCCTTATTC
>CAVAII010000092.1:0-9515 GCA_963588535.1 Erysipelotrichaceae bacterium
ATACCACGCAAGGCGTATTTTTCTTTTGCTATATCAGAACCATAATAAGGTACTTTTTGCATTAGTTTATCCGCTATAACCCCCCACGCAATATCTACCACAACTAAGGATACTATTATTATAAATGCTGAAACACAAAGTTTTTTTACTTCTTTTTTCATCTCTTTGTCTGTTTTTTAGAATTGAAAATAAATAAATTGTCCGCCGTTAAGGTTGCCAAACAAAAGAATATAAGCAATTAGTAGAACTATTGTTATATATCTTACAACTACGTTTTTGGAATGGAGAAGATTAAATCTTTCTAATTTTGCCTCGTCTTTGTAGTCTTTTAAGAGGAGTATAATTAGGGCTGTTATGCCATGCACTAAGACATTGGCATTAATAAATATGCTTCCTTTCTCTGTAAACATTCTACCGATAAGACTAAAAGCGTCCATCATAGACGGAGACCTAAAAAAGATAAGTCCCAAAGTAACCAAAAGATAGGTACCAATTATCTTAAGGAGTGTCTTTGGAGGAATAATACAACCATGTATCCATTTTATTTTACCTTTCTTATTCATATTACCCGAAAGGATAAGCGGTATATATAGAATAGCGTGGTATAAACCAAAGAAACCAAATGTCCAAGAAGCACCATGCCAGAAACCAATAAGAATAAAGTTGATAGCAATTGCTAATATAAGACCTAATTTGCCTAAATCTCTAAATCTAATATTCAAAGGCATAAAGACATAATCGGTTAGCCAAGAGGTAAGTGAGATATGCCATTTACGCCAATATTGTGCAACGTTTTGAGCAAAGAAAGGGCGAAGGAAGTTCTCGTTCATTGTTATTCCCATCATCTTACCTATACCGATAGCCATATTAGAGTAACCTGCGAAATCGGCATACATTTGGAAAGGATATAATATGGAGGCAAACAGGATAGATATACCCGAGTGCATATAATAGTTATTGTAGATAGCATCGACATAGTTGCCTAAGACATCGGCAACGCACACTTTCATAAACCAACCCCAGATAATACGTTTGAAACCTTCGGCACAGTTATCAAATAATAGTTCTCTATTCGTTTGTAGTTGAGGTAAGAATTTATTTGCTCTGTCGATAGGTCCTGAAAGTATTGAAGGGAAGAAAGCAATATAGGAAGCAAAAGCAATAAAATCTTTGGTAGCCGTTAGTTTTCTACGATTTATCTCTACTGCGTAACTAATCAAACGGAAAGTAAAGAAGGAAATACCCAAAGGCATAATGATTTTGAAGGTAGAGTGATGAGTGTTAAAGCCAAACAAAGCGAACAAATCAGCAAAAGAGTCAATAAAGAAATTGAAATATTTGAAATAGAGTAAAGGCAATAGACCTATAACGACAGTAAGGGTAGTTAGCCAATAGGCTTGTTTGTTTTTCTCTCCTTGTCTATAATTTTCTATCTTTAATCCAAAGAAGTAGAAAACAATAGTCATTACTATTATTACGGGTAACATTTTCCAAGACGCAAAGCCATAGAAAAAGTAACTAGATAAAAGTATTATTATGTTCTGTAACTTACTGCTTTTGTAACACGCATAATATAATATGAATACTACAAAGAAGAACAACAGAAAAGGCAATGAATTTAGTTCCATCTCTTATTTTGTTTTTTAATTATCTCTTTAGTTAATTACATCTTTGGTTATCCTAATTACTAATAGTTAGGTTAGATTATAATTAGGATAACACAAAGACTACTTCTCTTATTTTATTTTCTCTTCTATGGAAGATAGCATTTGACCAACATTCTTCCATTGTAAGATTTCAGCGGAAGAGAATTTGATTTTGAATGCTTTTTCTACGGCAACGACCAATTGAATATGGGTAAGAGAATCCCATTCTTCTATATCGTCTGCAACAGACTCCTCTGTTAGAATAATATCTTCATTATCCAAGACATCAACAAAGATATCATTTACTTTTTTTAGTATTTCTTTTCTATCCATTTTGTTTAAAATTTTGTTTTATTGTTTATTAATTAATTCAAAGTAACCTATTTCTTTCTTATATAGATAGCAAATCAATCTGTTATTAATTGCTTTTGCTGTTATATCTATTTTTAGAATAAGTTATCACGAGATTATTTTCTTTTTATATGACATTCTTTTGGTTGATAGGTATCCAAATCTAAGGAGAATAGATGTTTGTCGCTGTTTTCTTCCTTAGAAAAACCAAGCGTTAGATAATGATTCTCTACCATCTTATTCTTTGGCGTTGGAATATATTCTCCGATGATACGTTTGTAGCCTTGTTGTTTTGCTGTCTCAACCATAGTATTCAAAGTGAAATTCTCCATACCTCTTTTCAATACTCTACAAGACATAAACCAAGTATCAACGAACAAAGTCTCTGTGTCTATGGCTTTCATAATGATAACACAGATAAGACCATTGTCTCCAAACTTATCTTGAAGGGTAAAAGTCAAAGGAATAACCTTATCGTCCTTACTCATTGCCTCAATATTTGTTTCGGTATAGCGAATAGTACGCAAATTGAATTGATTACTTCTTTGAGATAGTTGTGCAACACGAGGAGTATTGAACTGTGTAAAACCTTCCACAACAGAAACCATATCTAAGGATTTAAGAAAATCAGACTCTGAGGAGAAAGTTTTTTCGAATGCCATACGTTTGGCTTGAGTTTGGTATTGCTCTGTACGATTTTTGTCTAAAGCGGAATAAGATATAGTCTCGAAAAGACTTTCTTTGTACATAAATTCCAAATACTCGGCAGGATCCTCAGGCAATTCAGGTACGGTAATATCAGGGATATTCTCCCTTACAATATTTCTTTCGAAAGGATTGTCGTCTAAGAATACCATAGAGTCAAAACCGATATTAAGTACTTTTTGTATTGTTCTTATGTTATCTACTTTTGTTTCCCAGTTAGCCATAAAGACAGAAATATCCTCTAAATGTAGTATCATATCTGGGTGTTTAACAAATGGCTCTTTGGCTTTATCTTCGTCATTTTTGGAACAAATACAAATTATGATACCTCTATCTTTTAGTTTCTTAACCCACATTTGAAACTCGGTAAATGCTTTACCTATTCCAAGACCATGTCCTAATTGTATGCCTTCTATACCATCGTCTCCAATAACTCCACCCCAAAGTGTGTTATCAAGGTCAAGTATTAAACACTTCTTTATTTTGCCTTGCATAGAAGCAATAATATCCATTATCCTTTTGGCAACTATCGGCAGAGAATCGATAGATAGAATCATTTCGGTAGAAGTATAGACAGCAGAGTCGAACATAAAATCTCTACCATATTTATTTTGAACACCAGCAATATCACAAATAAAAAGATTCTGTAGTTTCTGCGACAAGAGCATAAGAGAATAATTCATTTTTCTTGTTTGGTAGATAAACGAATGTTCAATCTTGTTACCAAAAGAGCCCCAAACTCCGTCTTCTATCTCTGCATAGTTAAGGTAAATGATTTTAGCCGATGTGCTTTGGCAAATATAAGAAACGAACTCCAAACGGTCGTCTGCTAAGTGTAGTTGTTGTTCGGTAGAGAGCAAGGCATATTTTTCGTTCCACTTATGAGAAGATTGATAAACAACAATATATTGAGCGTCGAATTGATGCAAATCGCTCGTTGGATCCATAAATTGCTGTTCTATTTGATTATATTCTGCCTCGAATAGATTAATATCTAATCCGTACTCAACTCCAATTCCTTTAATAGATGTTGCCAAGAATTGTGTGGCGGTATCTCCTAATAATGCCACATTAAGTTTTGGAAACTTGCTAACATCTTTCTTAAGGTTTTTCTTTAGATCATTAAAAGACCACATAAAAACTCAAATTTTCTTCCGTGCAGTCCCTTCAACGGATATAAACAAACAAAAGCGTGGAACTGAATGTCCGTCTTTTGAATGTAGGTTCCGCGAAAAACCCGTAAGTATAGACGCATAATAAATGATGACAGTGTCATTTCCACGCAAGGCGTAGAATGTCATTATGCTCTCTTCCTACTTACTATGTTAAAATTTCGCGGATTTCACATTCGTAAGATAAGCATATCGCTTCTTTCAATAAATTATGATAGTTTTTCAACTATCTGAGTGCAAAATTACTAAATATTTGAATATGCGAGCAAGAAAAAAAGAAAAAAGTGAAAAAAATAATTAGGAAATAGGGTTGTTAATAGATGTTTATTAGACGTAGTAAGTAAATAATTCTTTATAATAATAAATGATGCGATAACTATCTATTATTGATAGATTATCCCTCCCCCAAATAAAAAACTTATCTGAAGGAAAGGGGGTCGCTTCAGATAAGTAAATAAAAAAATTAAGTTTTATTAAAATTACATATAGATGAATAGTCCTAATGATAGAAAAAGACTATTTAAGGTTGAACTCTTTCTTTAGAAGATCAACATAGTCCAGTTTCTCCCAAGTGTAGAACTCTACTTCTCTCTTAGTTGTCTGGTTATTCTCTATGAACTCTACCTCTTTCTTATATGGCGTACGTCCAAAGTGTCCGTATGTTGCGGTAGGAAGGAAGATAGGATTCTTTAAGCCTAATCTCTGTATAATATGATAAGGACGTAGATCAAAGACTTTTAGGATCTTCTTAGCAATCTCGCCTTCGGAGAACTTAGTGTGATTAGTGCCGAAGGTATCAACGTACAAACCTACTGGCTCTGCTACACCTATGGCGTAAGCAACTTGAACCGATACCTCATCGCAAATACCTGCTGCTACCATATTCTTTGCTACATGACGCATAGCGTAAGCAGCACTTCTATCTACTTTACTTGCGTCCTTACCGCTAAATGCTCCACCGCCGTGAGAACCCTTTCCGCCGTAGGTATCAACGATAATCTTTCTACCTGTTAAGCCCGTGTCGCCGTTAGGACCACCGATAACAAAATTACCAGCAGGGTTGACAAGCAAACGAAACTCCTTTTGGAACATCTCTTTTACTTCTTTCTTTCTTTGCTTACTTGCTATACGAGGAAGTAAGATTAGGCGGATATCTTTCTCTATTTGTTTAAGGGATACATTATCGTCGTGCTGAGTTGATACGACTATGGTGTTGATATTCGTAGGGTGATTGTTATCATCGTACTCTATCGTAACTTGGCATTTGGAGTCGGGGCGAAGATAAGTCATCATAACGCCCTCTTTTCTTATTTGAGCAAGTTCATAAACGATTTGATGAGCAAGCATTAATGGCAATGGCATATAGTCTTCTGTATCGGTAGTAGCATAACCGAACATCATACCTTGATCGCCTGCTCCTTGTTCTTCGGGTGAGGACTTCTCAACGCCGTGGTCGATATCCGAACTCTGTTCGTGAATGGCAGATAGGATACCGCATGAATCGGCAGCAAACTTGTATTCTTCTTTCGTGTAACCAACTTCTCTGATAACCTTGCGAGCCGTTGTCTGTACATCTACGTATGAGTCGCTCTTTACTTCGCCACTTAGTACTACCATACCTGTTGTTACTAAGGTCTCGATAGCAACGTGTGAGGAGGAGTCTCTTCTTAGGAATTCGTCCAATAATGCATCTGAGATTTGATCGGCAATCTTATCAGGATGCCCTTCAGATACGGATTCGGATGTGATAAATCTTGACATTTCTTTACTGTTTTTTTAATTTGTTGTTAATTATAAAATCAGCGGAAATAATAAGAATTGAAATCTTCTTGAATAAAAGGATTGTTGTTTTAGCATTCTTTTATTGTGGTTGCAATCAATTCAAATCTGTCCACATTTCAGTTTGCAAAAGTACTACATTATTTTGATATAGGAGTAAAAAAATAGAAGAAAATAAATATTTTTTTGTGTGTTTATAGATTTAGGTCAAATTTTTGTAGTACTTTTGCGTTGTATAACAACAAAATAAAAGCAAAAGATGAAAAGATATATTTTTCTAATATTGATTAGTTTGTTTTCTATGAGTGCTTTTTCTCAGGAGCAGACAACAGACACCAAGGACGAAGTCTATGACAAAGTCTGGGTCTTAACACGACTAAACAACAAGAAAGTAACTTACGACAATAATTCCGAAAAAATAACCCTTATCATAACTCGAGAGAACGAGTACGCCAGTGGTTCGGCAGGCTGTAATACATACGTCTCGCAGGTGGTAATCAAACGCAGTCATATAATGTTCCGTTCAATTGGTTCTACAAGAATGGCGTGTCCTGACGCTAATATGCAAAAGGAGAAAACCTATCTAAACAACCTTAACGAAATAGATTCGTACAAAATCATAGACGAGGACCTTTATCTCTATCGTAACAACCGCCCTATATTAGTCTATACGAAGGAATAAAAAAGATAAGGGAAGGAAATCTTAGATAAAAAACATAACGATGAAGACTATAATAGAAGATCAAGCAGGCTTTTGTTTTGGAGTAGTTCGTGCTATTAACTCCTTAGAAGAGGAATTGAAAAAAGGTGAATTGTACTGCATAGGTGATATAGTTCACAATTCTATGGAGGTAGATAGATTAGAAAAGAAGGGATTGAAGACGATTTCTTTACAAGATTTCGAGAGGTTAAGAGATTGTAAGGTAATGATAAGAGCCCATGGCGAACCACCTTCTACATACGAGATAGCAAGAAAGAATAATATTACCCTAATAGACGCTACTTGTCCTATGGTTTTAAGATTACAAAAAGACGTTTGTGAAGGCTATAAAGAGATGCAAGAGAAGGGCGGACAGATAGTTATCTTTGGCAAGTTGAATCACCCAGAGGTTATAGGTCTGTGCGGACAAACTGACAACACGGCTATTGTTATCTCCAAGAAAGAGGATATAGATAAGATAGATATGCGAAAGCCGTTGCATATCTTTTCACAGACGACAAAGAATAGGGAGGATTATTTGGCGATAATCGATTTGATAAGGAATAGACACGAAACGCAAGACATAATCGTAACCGATAGTATTTGTAAGAAAGTATCTTCGAGGGCAAAGCAAATAGAGCAGTTTGCTAAGAGTGTGGATTGTGTGTTGTTTGTCTCGGGCAAGGACTCTTCGAACGGATTGTATCTTTATAATCTTTGCAAACGTGAGAACGAGAACACATTCTTTATTACTAACGAGGGAGATATTGACCTAGGGGAAATAAAAGAGTTTTCTTCTATCGGCATTTCTGGTGCTACCTCTACGCCAATGTGGTTAATGAAGCGAATAGAGGAGTATATTCACAAGGCTTTGGATTAGGTGTTTAGACTTCTTTGATTTTTTGTTTGATATTAGCAAAATAAAATCAGATAATATTTGAATAAAATCAAATAATATTTTGATAAAATCAAATAATATTTGAATAATATTTGATATTATTTGAATAAAGTTTGATTTTATTTTGATAAGGTTTGATATTATTGGGGCGATTGCTTAACCTTTTAGTTTTTATCCTTATACCTTCCGATTTTTAACACGGAACCTTGCGATTTTCAACACAGAACCTCAACCCTTTCAAACCCTAGGGGTTCAGGGGTCAAAACCCTAGGGTTTGAGGGGTTGAAAGACTAGGGTTTGAGGGTCTAAAACCCTAGGGTTTGAAATACCTAAGGTTCCGAAGTAAAATTGAGAAGGTTCCGTGTTAAAACTCACAAGGTATAGAAGTAAAACTCGGAACAAGAAGGAGAAATCCAAAAAGATGAGGTTATGGACAAAGAAAATTAAGTATAATACTAAGAAAATCAAAAGCAGAAGGGATTTACTTAGTTATAGAATAAAATTACTCCGTGATATATAATTTAAGATTCTTTTCTTGGGTGCGAACCTCTAACCATTCAAGTATACGCTGCTTTTCTTGCTTTGTGATATCCTTTACGTTGTCGGTCTCCAAGACGGCTATAATTAGTTTGCGGTGTGTAGTGTCTTGCGTGTTGGCTTGAAGAGATTGCGACAAAGAGATAGTCTTTATGCTCGGAAAGAGTACTTTGACCTCATCGCTAAGGGTATTCGACAAAGCCTCCAAACGTTTGTACCTGTCTAACTCTTGTTCAAGGGAGTTGAGGTGAGTATTCAAGGCTCCCCACTCATTGTTTGCTGTCGGGATTTGATTGTAATGCCCTTGAATGATAGATAGTTTGTAGTCTTCGAGTTTATATTTTTTCATATTTGCTTTGGCTTTCTTAATCTGGTCGGAGGAGATTTCTTTGCCGACTGCAACGTATCGAAGGGTTTTGGTGTCTTTGTTTATGTCGTGAGAGATTATCTTGGTATAGTTACTCGATAGGTTGTCTTTGGCAAAATTGTTGATATTGGTGTTTAATATGCCGTTCTTAATAATGCTAATGGTCATAAAGATAGATGGGATAAAGGTTATGGCAATAATGATGTAGAAATAATTATGAATCTTTTTGGAACGTTGGTGATTGATAATAGTTTTTTTGCGAAAGTGCATAACCTTAACGCCTAAGAAAGTGGCAGTACAGATAAAGACGCTATTGATAAAATATAGATAGAAGGCTCCGAGAAAGTAAGATATTTCGCCGTGTGCGATACCAAAACCAGCAGTACATAAAGGTGGCATTAGGGCAGTGGCTATGGCTACGCCAGGTATAACATTACTTTTTTGTTTGGTGCAAGTGGCTACGATACCTGCTGCACCGCCACAAAAGGCTATTAAGACATCGTACGCAGTAGGTGTGGTGCGAGAGAGGAGTTCGCTTTGTACCTCGCTAATAGGTGTAACAAGGAAATAGATTGTGGCTGCTATGATGCTGATAACGGTAGTAATAAGATAATTAGTTAAGGATCGTTTGAGCAGGTAATAATCCAAAGTGCCGATTGCCCAACCTACGCCGATAATAGGTCCCATTAGGGGAGAGATAAGCATAGCACCGATTATAACAGCAGTAGAATTGACGTTTAGTCCTAAACATGCGACAAAGATAGCCAAGATAAGTATCCAAAGATTAGCACCACGGAAACTAACGCCTTGTTTGATATCTTCTATAACTCTATTCTCGTCGTCCTTGTCTTTACGAAGGGAGGCGTAACGTTTAAAGGTGATTTTTATTCTGCGTAGTAAATCGTCGTTTAGCATAATGGAAATATTGTTTTTTGTGGTTACAAATACATAACGCAAGCACCGAGAATGATATTGTGTCTTAGACAGAAATTCTATCCGAGGCAAGACAAGCAACGTAGATCCTGATATTATTGCATTTGGACAAGACTTTGCAACATTCGAACATAGTAGAGCAAGTAGTTATAACGTCATCGACAAGTAAGATGGTTTTGTTTTCGAATAAGGTAGGGTCTAAGACAGAAAAGGCATTACGCATATTTTCGTATCTTTGGTCGACATTACTTTTGTGTTGCTCCTTGGTATTGATTACTCGGACAAGATTATTAGGGAGAAAAGTCTTGTTAAGATTATCGGCAATAGTCTTAGATATTACATCGCATTGATTAAATCCACGCTGACGTAGTTTTTTCTTGTGCAAAGGAACGGGAACGATTATATCAACATCATCAATCCATGGTAG
>CAVAII010000093.1:0-5329 GCA_963588535.1 Erysipelotrichaceae bacterium
GTCTTGTAGACTACAAAGTATAGAGACAGAGGAATTGGCGTTAGGTTTCATTATTGGATAGAATCTGTAGTCTGTTCACAAGAAAGAACCAAAAAAAATGTTGATTATTAGTCTATTAACTTAGAGTAAAAAGTTGACATATCGGACAAAGATTACGGTTTGAGAGTAAGAGAATGATTTTCCTTCGATAATTTTCTTTCTTAAAAATTTGGTAAAAAGCGAAAAATTTGTACCTTTGCAAAATCAATAGGTAAATTATAAGAAAACAAAAAAGAGAGAACGGAAATAATTGTATAACTAATATATTTTTTTAATATGAAAAAGTCATTTTTAGTCTGCTTAATGGCTACATTCTTAAGCCTTTGCGGACACTCTCAGACAGATTGTCAGAATCAATTCCTTTCAGCAAGTGATTTACCTTTCTTAATAGACTTTGAGGGAGAGGTTGCTGACCAAAAGCCACAGTGTTGGACTGTGTTGGATAGCGTTGCATCGGGATCAACTATCTACCCAGCAGTTAAATACAGTGCTACAACGTCTTACACCACTTCTCAGGCGTATTCGGGTACTAATTATCTGTACCTCTACAAAAGCAATACGATTGCAATGTACGCTTACTCTGGTGATATATCTCAATTGCAGATAACCTTTCATTCCAAATCAAACAACTCTTTCACAGGCGATTACTTAGAAATTGGTATAATGACCGACCTTAGTAACGATTCCTCTTACACCCCTATAGATACAATACAATCAACCGATTACACAATGGGTGCTATATCGCCTTTGTATATGGAGAGTATTGTTAAGTTCGACTCTTACACCACAAATGACGCTATTACAAAGTATTATATTGTTTTTAAGTCTGTTCTTAACTCTTCTTATAATACTTGGTATATCGATGATATTACTGTGGATATTATCCCTGATTGCGAGAAGGCTAAGAATCTAACCATTGATAGTCTTGGAGTTAATAGTGTTAATTTGTCTTGGACACAGACAGGCGATAACTCCTCTTGGACAGTTTATTATAAGCGTGTTATAGACGATACAATTGCTTATACGCAAGTTAATACTTCTACTCCTTCCCTTACTCTTACGGGCTTAGACGCACAAACAGAGTACAAACTATTTGTTAAGACTAATTGCGGTGAGAAACCTGCGTCGAGTGATATCATAACCTTTAAGACTCTTTGTGATGTTATGACGGTAGATGATGATAACGCTTGGGTAGAGGATTTCTCTGACGATGCTTATTGCTGGTCTTTGCCAAAGACTAATAACTATAATTGGGAGGCTTATTCTAACAACTCTATTCGTACTTATATTTATAAGAATACGGAGGCAATTAGTCCTGTGTTGGATATAAGCAATGTAAGTACTCCTTTTGTTAAAGTAAGTTACACAAGTAACACAACAATGGAACTTTATTATCGCTCTGCTGATAGCAATGATTGGGTATTCTTTGCAGAACTGACTCCTGCTTCGGATATGATAACAGACTCGGCTGCTTTACCTAATCCGTCAAGTAGTTATCAGATTAAGATTCTAAGTTATGGCAACAATGTCTATGGTTTTAATTATGTATATAACGTTACGGTATCTAATGTAGAAAATCCACCTTTGTGCAGTAAGCCACAGAAGATCTTGACTAATGCCACATCGTCTACGGCTACTATTACTTGGACGCAATTAGACGCTACCACAACTTGGGTAGTTTATTACAAAGAATCCACCTCCACAACTTATACCTCAAGTGAGGAACTAACCGAGAAGACTTATACATTCTCTACTTCGCCTAATACTTCGTATGATGTGTATGTTGCAGCCGTTTGCGGAGAGAATGAGGGGGATTATCCAACGTCTTCTGTTGTTACCTTTACTACACCTTGCGAGGGTATAATGGCTTCGGATTTACCAAAGGTTTGGGACTTTGAGACGGATAATGTTGATATGTATTCTTCCTCTTCTGCAACATATTCTTTACCTGAGTGTTGGACGCATATCGGTTCTTATTACAATACCTACGTTATTACTAATACTACATGGGGCACTTATTCTTATTCAGGCACTAAGGCTCTTACATTATCTTCTAATGCTCTTGCCGTTCTAACTCCTATTGATACTACGCTTAATGTATCTAATCTACAACTCTCTTTCTACGCTAAATCAATGTATAGCAGTAGCACAAGTACCATAACAATTGGAGTAATGACCGACCCAACAGATTCTACTACCTTCGTACCAACTACCACCATAACAACTACTTCCACATACGAACTCTATGAGGTACCATTATTATACTCTGGCACAGAGACGGCTTTGTATATTGCGTTAAGGGGAACGAGTAATTTGGTTTTAGATAGTCTTATCTTAGAGAACGCTCCTACTTGCACCAAACCTTCTAATTTAAGTATCAATGGTCTTAATGCTAATGGTTGCACACTAACTTGGGATCAAACAGGTGCTACATCGCAGTGGAGAATATTCTACAAACAAGAAAACAGCGGACAATACGATAGCACAGAGGTTGTAACAGAAAAGAGTTATACTTTTACTAATTTAGTTTCGGATAACACATACACCTTCTACGTTAAGGCTTTATGCAATGAGACGGAAAGCACCGACTCTAAGACTACTTCTATATATATTCCTTGTCAACCGATAACTGTTGCAGATTTGCCATACACAACAGACTTTGAGGAGTTTAATGATAGTTCTACTCCTACTTGTTGGATAATTACCAAAAAGGCTGACAACTCTACCACCTACCCTACTGTTAAGAACTCTTCTTATAATTCTAATTCGGGAACTAACTACTTGGAGATGTACAAAGAATGTGCTATTACAGTTAGAAGTTTTAGTGGTGATGTCTCCGCTTTGCAGTTGTCTTTCTCTGCTAAACCTTCATCTACATCTACTTACGGCGGTAAATTAGTAGTCGGAGTTATGACTAATCTAAGCGATTTATCTACATTTACTGTTGTTGATACCTTCCCTGCTACTTCTTGGGCTACAAACAATGGTTATCAAACTCTTGACGTATCTTTTTCTTCTTACACAATGGACGAGAATATAACTACTTATTATATTGCTTTGCAGACAGTTAATTCTTCTTATAGTTATTGGCGTATTGATGATGTAACTCTTAGTGAGAAACCTGCTTGCGAAAAAGCCACCGAAGTTACATTTACTAATATTACCTCCTCTTCGGCTACTGTTTCTTGGTCGCAAGAAGATGATAGCGACTCTTGGACAGTTTATTACAAAAAGAATACTGACTCTGTTTATTCTCAGATAGATGTAACCGGTACACCTTCCACCGAACTAACAGGATTAGACCCTATAACCAAGTACGATGTTTATATCGTTACTCTATGCGGTGATAAGTCTCCGTCTACTAATGTATTAAGTTTTAATACTATTTGTCCTGAGGAGAACCTTACTCTTACCGAGGAGATATCATACTTAGAAGACTTCGAGATATACTCTGCTGGTGAGATACCTGCTTGTTGGATAGTAGTTAAGAACGATGCTGCTTATCCATTAGGAATAAAAGTTGAGACTTCTGCTTATACCGATTATGCTTACACAGGTCTTAATGGTTTTGTTATGTACGCTTCGGCTGCTTGCCCTAAGTCCGTAGTTGCGTTAAGAGAATTTGATAACGACTTGACTGACTTAAGAGTACAATTCTATTATAGATCACAATCCACTACCGCAGGCACATTAGAATTGGGTTACATAACAGACGTAACTAACGCAGAGACCTTTGTGCCGTTATCAAACATTGAGGCTAATAAAGAATGGACATTATTCACAGTAGATTTGGCTGCCTTTAGCGATAAATTAACAGACGTAGAAGACGCTCGTTTGGCTTTGCGACAAAATACTTATACGACCTCTTCTTATTATTATTTCTTAGTTGATTCATTGTCTGTTAGTCTTTCACCTACTTGTACAATGCCTACTAATATCGATATAACCTCCACTAAGGACTCCACCACTATTACTTGGTATTCCTCCGCAATGGCTTATAATATCACCATAACCGACACATTAGGCACCGCAGTTGTATCTCAAACCAACTACACTACAACCGAGTTCTCTACCTCTGCATTAGATTATAACACTACTTATATTCTTAACCTTACAGGTATTTGCTCAGATAGTACTAATACAGAGACTACTACGCAATACTTTACAACTCCTTGCGGTTTGTTAACAAGTGCTGATTTGCCTAAAACATGGGATTTTGAGAATGATACATACGTTATCGACTATTATAATTACCCTTCTTGTTGGACAATGAACACGACCTACCCTTACGTTACTTATTCGGAGAATAGTCATCGTTTGTACTTCTATTCGTATGGCGGAAGTATGTATACGTCTTTACCTGAGATAGATACAGAGGATTTGGCAATAAACACCTTACAGATTACTTTCGATGCTACACAAAGCACTTACCAAACTAATGCTTCTACTCTATATATTGGCGTTATGACCGACCCATTAGATACTGCTACCTTTACCTCTGTTCAGTCGATTGATATCTCTAACGATTCTATTTCGCATACTATTTCCTTTGCATCTTACACAGGCGAAGGCACTTATATTACTTTCCACGTTTCTAATCAATCAGCATATATCGACAATGTTGTTCTAATGCAGACGACTATTGATACCGTTATCCCTCCTGCTGAGCCTTGCGACAAGCCTACTTCTTTAACTGCCAACAATGTAGCACAGACTTCGGCTATTATTACATGGATTGGTACGGCTACTTCTTATAATGTTCAAGTAAATGATAATGAGATAGAAACCACTACCGATATAATGAAACAACTCTTGGATCTTACCCCTTCAACGACTTACACCGTTAAGGTACAATCTATCTGTGAGGACACAGTATCTGATTGGGTAACGACTACATTTACAACCTTAGAGGACGTTCAACCAGAGCCTTGCGATAAGCCAACGAACTTAAACGTAACGACTACAACCACTTCATTGACTTTGACTTGGAATGGTACGGCAACCTCTTACGATGTTCAGTTAAACGATGAGACTATCCAAACCTCCTTACAAACTACTTACACCTTTACAGACCTTACTCCTAAGACTACTTACACCCTTAAAGTACGTTCTAATTGTGGTGAGAGTACGTCCGATTGGGCTACCACAACCGCAACTACTGCCGATTCAAGTAGTTTGATTGATATTAATAACTTAGTTTCTGTTCTTACCTATCCTAACCCTACAACTACGGACGCAACATTAGAAATCAAAGGCTTAACCGAAGATGCTAATGTATTCGTTATGGACG
>CAVAII010000094.1:0-13929 GCA_963588535.1 Erysipelotrichaceae bacterium
CGAGTATGTTGATTCTATTAAGGAAGACATTCATTGGTTGGGTTTTGATTGGGCAGAAGAACATTATGCCTCTGATTATTTTGAACAACTATACGAATGGGCTTGCGAATTAATCAAGAAAGGTTTAGCATACGTAGATGATCAAACCTTAGATCAAATTCGAGAGAATAGAGGAACAATACAAAAGCCAGGTACTAACTCTCCTTATAGAGATAGAAGCGTAGAAGAAAACTTAGAATTGTTTGCTCAAATGCGTGAAGGCAAATTTGCAGACGGTGAAAAGACTTTGCGTGCTAAGATAGATATGGCAAGTGCGAATATGAATATGAGAGATCCTATAATGTATAGAATTATTCATACTTCTCATCATCGTACGGGCGACAAATGGTGTATCTATCCTATGTATGATTACGCACACGGCGAGAGCGATAGTATAGAAAAGATAACTCATTCTATTTGTACTTTGGAATTTGATATTCATCGTCCATTATACGATTGGTTTATCAAATCTCTTGGTATTTATCCTTCGCATCAATATGAGTTTGCAAGACTAAATATTACTTATACAGTAATGAGTAAGCGTAAACTCTTACAATTGGTTAAAGAGGGTTATGTCTCTGGTTGGGACGACCCACGAATGCCGACTATCTGTGGATTTAGACGAAGAGGTTACACACCAGAGAGTATTCGTAAGTTCTGCGAAGAGATAGGTGTAGCAAAAAGAGATAACCTAATAGATTATTCTCGTTTGGAGAATGCCTTAAGAGACGACTTAAACAAGAAAGCCGATAGAGTTATGGCAGTTTTACACCCTGTTAAACTAATAATAGATAACTATCCACAAGGACAAAGCGAGGAGTTAGAGGCTATAAACAACCCAGAAGACGAGACTAGGGGAACACGTTTGTTGTCTTTCTCTAATACATTATATATAGAGCAAGATGATTTTATGGAAGACGCTCCAAAGAAATATTTCCGTATGACAATAGGACAAGAGGTTCGTTTGCGTTATGCTTATATCGTTAAATGTACTTCTTGTGATAAGGACGAGAATGGAAATATTATCGCTGTTCATTGTACTTACGATCCTCTTACCAAGGGTGGTAACACTCCAGACGGTAGAAAGGTAAAAGGAACAATACATTGGGTAGATTATAATAATTGTCTAAACGCTAAGGTAAATATCTTTGATAGATTGTTTAGCACCGAGAAACCAGACGAAGTAGAAGAAGGCAAAACTTTCTTAGATAATCTTAACCCTAATTCCTTAACAGTCTTACAAGATTGCAAATTAGAGAAATCTTTGCAGAATGTAAAGCCTTTGGATAAGTTCCAATTCGAAAGATTAGGCTACTTCTCTGTTGATTATGACTCCAAACCAGATAATTTGGTGTTCAACCGCACAGCAACATTGAAGGATTCATGGGCAAAACAAAAATAATAAATAAATATGAAGAAAATAATTGTTGTAGTATTGCTTAGTTTGATTTGTTGGCCACTATTCTCGCAAGATAGACACAGAGCAGGCGACCAACCTTACGATATATTCGTATCTTTTAGGCCAACTTATTACTCATTGCAAGACAATTTCAAAGACAACTACAAGTGGGGACTCGGAGGCAAAGTAAATATAGAATGGTTATACCAAGAGTTACATTTAGCTTGGGGAATATCCGTTGGATACAATCGTTATCAACCCAAATCTCTTAAATGGGATTTCGTACCAACCAAACAATTATTCGTAGCCCAAGAGATACCTATTACTCTTAACCTCAACTATTACCCATTTGTCAACAAAGTCAAACCATATATCGGCGTAGGTTTATCTGCTATGTGGGGAAAATACGATTATTCTTTCTCCGAAATGGAAAACAACTATACCGATGGCTTGAATACCAACTTAGAAAGATACTATTATCAAGAGTTTGAAATGGAAAGTGGTTTCAAATTCGGTATTATTCCTCATGTTGGTTTGATGTTTTCTTTGGATCATAAGAATGGCTTTGGTTTTGAAGTAGGTTTGGAAAGATATTTTGCCAATGGTAGATTAGAAAAGCAGAATACCCTAAGTGGCACAATATACTACACATATATCATAGATTAATTTGTACACGATAAGCAACAAATAGAAAAGAGCATATAGCATACATAACTTGCTATATGCCTTTTGTATGGCAATTAGAGAAAAACAAACAATGGCAAAAGAAGGCAAGATTAACGATACGCACGATTTTATAGAGATATATGGTGCAAAGGCACACAATCTTCAAAATATTAGTTTGAAAATACCTCGCAACTCCTTAGTAACCATAACTGGGCTTAGCGGTTGCGGTAAGTCTTCTTTGGCTTTTGATACTATTTACGCCGAGGGACAAAGACGTTATTTGGAGACTTTCTCTGCTTATATCCGCAATTTTATCGGCGGAATGGAGCGTCCGCAAGTTGATAAAATAGTCGGCCTTTCCCCAGTTATTGCCATAGAACAGAAATCTACCAACAAGAACCCTCGTTCAACAGTCGGCACAATAACAGAGATATACGATTTACTAAGATTGTTGTTCGCAAGAATTGCAGACGCTTACTCCATTAACACAGGCGAGAAAATGGTCAAATACACCGACAGTCAAATCTTAGATATGATAGTCGAGGCGTATAAAGATCAGACTATTACCATTCTTGCCCCAGTAATCAAAGGAAGAAAAGGACATTATAGAGAATTATTCACTCAAATCGCTAAAAAAGGCTTCACGAAGGTAAGAGTAGATGGCAGATTAGAGAGAATCTCCTTCGGTATGAAGTTAGACAGATATAGGATTCATGATATAGAAATCGTAATAGACACAATTGTCATTAAGGAAGATAACAAAAGTCGTTTGAAACTCTCCCTTACAACCGCCTTCCAACAAGGCAAAGGCAATATTATGATTTTGGATAAAGACTCTAAGATAAAGTATTTTAGCAAAAACCTAATGTGTCCTACCACTGGCATTGCCTATCCTGACCCCGAGCCAAATACCTTTTCCTTCAATTCCCCTTACGGTGCTTGTCCGCATTGCCATGGATTAGGCGAGGTAACAATGGTTGACATCAACAAACTAATCCCCGATAGAGAGAAAAGTATATCAAAAGGCGGTATCGTAGCCTTTGCTGCAAATGATAAAGATACTTACATATATAAGCAAATCAGCAATATCCTCAAAAAGTACAAAGCAACCAAAACAACTCCTATTAAGGATCTCCCCGAAGGATGCCTAAACGAGATTCTTTACGGCTCGCCCGTTGCCCCCGAAGATCAAACGGATGAAAACTCGGACGTATATTCGGAGGAAAATGCTTTTCGTGGCATCGTAAATCTAATAAAAGACACATTAAATTATGACGATAACTTGGATATTCAAAAATGGGCTGGCAATTTTGTCTCGCAAAAACCTTGTCCAGATTGTAAGGGAACAAGATTAAAGCCCGAAAGTCTTTGTTTTAAGATAGATAATAAGAATATTGCTGAGTTAAGTTCTATGGACGTTAGGGATTTATACACTTGGAGCAATACCCTAATGGATAGGTTAGACACAAGGAAACAGCAAATAGCCAAAGAGATCATTAGAGAACTGACCACTAAGATTTCTTTCCTTATCGATGTGGGCTTAGGTTACTTGTCCTTACAGCAACGAACGGCTTCTTTGTCCGGCGGAGAGGCTCAAAGAATTAGACTTGCCTCCCAAATCGGTTCGCAATTGATAAACGTCTTGTATATCTTGGACGAACCCTCAATCGGACTACATCAAAAAGACAATATCCGTCTAATAAACTCCCTTAAAAAACTTCGAGACAAAGGCAATAGCGTAATAGTCGTTGAACACGATAAAGATATGATGCTAAATAGCGACTTTATTGTCGATATGGGTCCCGGTGCAGGAGTAAATGGTGGTAGAATTGTCGCTATGGGCAGTCCCGAAGAACTATCCACAAAGAATAGTTTGACTTGTGACTATTTGTTTGGCAGAAAAGCAATCGAGGTACCTCAAAAGCGTAGAACCCCGAGTGGCAAATACCTTACGCTTTATGGTGCAACAGGTAACAACCTCAAAAACGTAGACTTGAAAATCCCTTTGGGACTCTTTATTGTCGTAACTGGCGTATCGGGTAGTGGAAAATCATCGCTTATAAACGATACTTTGCACCCGATTCTCTCCAAACATTTCTATCGTAGCGAAAAACCAATTCTCCCTTATAAACGAATCGAGGGTATTGAGAACATTGACAAAGTAATAGAAATAGATCAAAGCCCTATCGGTCGTACTCCGAGAAGTAACCCTGCAACATATATAGGCGTCTTTAACGATATTCGAGAACTCTTTGCCCAATTGCCAACTGCCAAAATCAGAGGTTATAAGGCAGGTCGGTTCTCGTTCAACGTTAAGGGGGGTCGTTGTGAGACTTGTTTAGGAGCAGGCGTCCAAACCCTTCAAATGAACTTCTTGCCTGACGTCTATGTTGTCTGTGATGACTGTCACGGCAAACGCTATAACCGTGAGACCTTAGAGGTTAGATACAAAGGCAAGTCGATTAACGATGTTTTGAATATGTCTTTCGCCGAGGCAGAGGAGTTTTTCGCATCCTATCCTAAGATTGTACAAAAACTCCATATCGTCAATCAAGTCGGCTTAGGTTATTTGACTTTGGGTCAGTCCTCGACTACTTTATCAGGTGGCGAAGCCCAAAGAATCAAACTCTCTACCGAACTTTCCAAAAAGGATACAGGCAAAACGCTTTATATCTTGGACGAACCGACAACAGGTCTGCATTTCGAGGACATAAGAATCCTCTTAGACGTCTTGCAACAACTGGTCGACAAAGGCAACACTATGATAGTAATAGAACATAACCTGGACGTTATCAAGGTGGCAGATTGGTTGATAGACATGGGTGAGAAGTCTGGTAAGATGGGTGGCAAGATTGCCTTCTGTGGAACACCCGATCAAGCCGTTAAGGATAAAAATAACTCAGTCGGTGAGTATCTTAAAGACGAAATAAAAGACTAAAAACTCTCACATTATCATTTATATATAAGGTCTTTGGAGATTTTCCCAAAGCCTTTTTGCTTATTTCCCTTTATCTTTCCATTTTCAATACGGAACCTTCCCGATTTCAACACGGAACCTCCTGAGTTTTAACACGGAACCTTAGGTATTAAAAAACCAAGTTTTTTGGGGTAAAAAACCAAGTCTTTTAGGGTAAAAAACTAAGTCTTTTGGGGTAAAAAACCAAGTCTTTTAATAGTAGAGGTTCCGTGTTGAAAATCGGAAGGTTCCGTGTTGAAATCGGGAAGGTTCTGTATTGAAATCGAGAAGATAAAGGGAAAGGAGTGAAAAGGTGAGGGGAAATTACTTTTCGCTCCCTTCTAATCTCTTGATCATACGGCCGACAGAAAACCATGAAGGCATTTTTTTCAAAGTACTGCGAACAGGCTGAACGTCCCAAAGTAAGAAAACAACCAAGACCGCAACGCCGATAAGACAAGTAAAACCATAGAGTTGCTTAATACTAATCATCAATAGGTTGGTGCTATCTAATTGCAAACCACGAACCATATTATCTGCCATATCTTTGCGAAGCCAAAAAGAATACAAACCCGAACACATAGCCGAGATAGGTCCATTACGGATAATGCCTGCCATGGTTAGTCCCATAAAGAAATGTTGAAAAGGCATCGTTTCCTCCAAATAAACGGTTAGGACGCAGAAGAATATAGCATTCCCAAAAGCCCTGAAAAATGTAGGGATATAAAGTCTTTCAATAGGCAAATCGGGACTAAGTAGGAAATACATCATAAACGGATAGCACACCATAGCCGCAACACCTAAGGTAAGCAAACGAGTGTATTTAAGTTTCAATACCTTACAATATAGAAGAGAGAAAAAACATCCCACGATAACGCCTGCCCATTCGATAAAATTAAGCACATTAGTGGTATGAGATCCAAAATGCAGTACGCCACTTGTGAAAGGTGTTTGCAAAACCTTTGGAGTAGAGGCGATAAACTCTACAAAAGCAAACAAGATAAGCAATGCCGGCAATCGTTTGTATTTCCAAGCAGCAGGGGCGATATAAGGGTGGCGGATATGTCTCATTCGTTGTATACAAAAGTAACCTGTAATAATAAACAAGACTATATCCATTCGCATAATAGGGCTATCAAGCCAATTGTAGTACTCGCCGTAATTGAAGAAAAATATAAATTCCAACATCCACGCCGATAAAAGCAAGCAGCCAAGATAATCAACACTAATAAAAGGCAGTGGTTTCATAAGGTAGAAATCATGAGTGCAAGTATACAAAACCATAACCACTAATAGCAAAGCCGCAATCATAGCCCAATTTATCGCACGCCAGTCTTGACAGATATAAATAAGGTGTTCGGTGACCCAAGGGGAGAGGTAAATATTTCCCAAGACAAAGCAATAAAGCACAGGGAAGAAGACAGTAAAATCACGTTTTGGAGTTATCCACAATTGAATAGTACTCATACACTCGAAACAACCGCAGAGTTTGAAAAAGCCTGCTAAATAAGCAAGCACGCACAATATCGGAACGCAATCTGTCCACATAATAAGGAAATTACAGATGGCTATAACCAAAGCAGCGTTAAGCAATAGACGACGATTAGGGAAGCAGAATTTGAGTTTAAAAAGAAAAGGGAAGGGTATCGCAATGCCGACTAAGTTAAAGAAGATAATCATTTTGACATCTTCTCTCATTAGGCTGTATTCGCCCATTACTTGCTTCATTGCTCCGCCATAGATACCGCTTGACATTAAGAAAATAAAAGCAAACAATAAGTAAATCCAAGGCTGCAATCGGCGAGGAACATAACTATTAAATGAAGGGACTCGAAAAGGTCCTTGTTGCATTGGAGGTGCTGGCATCTTTTACTTAGATTATTTTTTGAACTTTCTTTTCTTTATTTGGTATGTATCTTAGTCTCTACATTCAAACCGGCACGCAACAAAGATACTTGTTTGGGGTCGTTGTCCTTAGATAGTGTTATTCTAATCGGAACTCTTTGTTCTACCTTAACGAAATTGCCAGTAGCGTTATCGACAGGTGTCATAGAATAAGCATTACCTGCAGCGGCGGATAAAGACTCTACTTTGCCGTGAAAAACAACGTCAGGGATAGCATCGGCAGTGAAATCGACCTTCTTGCCGACCTTTATGCCGTCCATTTGAGTCTCTCTATAGTTGGCTATTATCCATACGTCGTTGTCATCTACTATGCGGGCTAGCATCTGTCCTGGTTGGACTAATTGCCCAACGTGAATATCCTTTTTGCCCATAACGCCATCGCATGTAGCCACGATAACGGTATAAGATAAATTCAATAACGCCAAATTGAGTTGAGCCTCGGCGACATTCTCGCTAGCGATAGATCCTCCGAGTTGATGCGACTGCACATCTTTCATAGAAGCGGCACTTTGCTTTCTGCTATTAGCCTGTTCATAACGAGCCTTTGCAGAGAGATAGCGAGCGTAGGCGTTGTCATATTGTTGACGAGTAACGGCGTCTTTTTTCATTAGGGCAGCAAAACGATCGAAGTCTTGTTTGGCATTTTCCATATCTACCTTTGCCTCCTCGATACCTGCCGAAGCAGTCTCTACATCGCTCTTGGTTGTAGTCATAGATGCCGAGACAACGGAGGAAGAAGACTTACTTCCTTTAAGGCCGGCGGCTGCTTGTGCTACTTGCAAACGATATTCAGCGTCTTCTAAGATAATAAGCGTGTCGCCCTTTTTGACATGTTGAAAATCATTGAAACGAATCTCTTTTATAAAGCCTGATACTCTTGTATTGATGGGAGTAATATGGCGACAGACCTGTGCGTCGTTGGTGTATTCCACATTAAATCCGTGGAAGAAATGGCTACAAACCCAAACTATTGCTACAACAAGTAATACAATGATTACTATATTATATGTTCTTTTGACTATCTTTTTGTTCATCTTTTTTGAAAATTGTTTTATAAGTTCTAAATATATAAGAAATCTATTCCTTTTCCTCGATTCTTTTTCCTTGCTAAATCTCGCCTGCTATATATTTCATCTTATAATAAGCATAGACGATATTAATACGTGCCTCAACCTCTAATAACTCAGCATTCAAACGCAAATTAGAAGCATCTACCATATCGGTAATAAGTGCCATCTGGTTAAGGTAGCGAGAGTTTATGACCTCATAGTTTTGACGAGCCAACTCAACGCTTTTCTGTTGAGTCTCCAACTCTACGTATGTCTGCATATACTGGGTATAAGCGGCTTGGATATTATTATTTACTTGCTCTGCTTGTAAAGCGTAAGCTTCCCTTGCTTGACGGCTTTCGATGGTGGCTTGTTTTACTTTGTTGTTGCTTTTGAACAATGAACTAAGACTATATTTTACGCCCACACCGACATACCATATATTAAGGTTCTTATCAATAGGTGGCAACTCAAAGGTTATTGGTCCGTCTAAGTTATCGGCTGCCACGATGGAGACTTTGGGTAGTAGATCACTTTTGGCTATTCTCTCCTCTTGCTCGGCAATTAGGATATTGTTAGAAGACTGTTCCAAAAGGGGAGAAGACTTAGTGCCAAGAGTTTGCCAATATTCCTCGCTCTCCTTATTATATACATTATTTATAATAGAGGCATCGGGGACGATCTGCGTCTCTTGTCCTAAGCCGAGAGTGTTGCAGAGTTGGTGGTTAAGGATGTTACGATTGTTGCGTAGCGTGGTCAGGCCAAGACGAAGGCTTTGCATCTGAAGTTCATATCTTGTGATATCGTTTTGCAGAGCCATACCTTGCTTTTGCTTTTCTTCTATATCGGTTATAAGTTGTTGAGTTAGGGCGATGTTCTTTTCATAGACCTGAATTTGATTGTCTATCTTGAATAAGTCCAAATATTGTCCCAAAGCAACAAAACGAACTTGCTGACGAGTTAGTTTGACTGCCGTCTCGGCTTGTCTCTTGCTTAGTTCTGCCAAACGAATACCTGCATCGATAGATCCGCCTGCATAGACGACTTGTTGTGCTTGTAAAGAGAAGTTATTGCCGTAATGAACAGACTCTAAGCCTTGAAAATCACTGAAATCTCTTTCAATAAGCGAGGCGTTGCCGATATAACTTAGCGAAAGCGAAGCGTTAAGATCGGGCAGTAGTTGGCTTTTTGCTGTCTTGATACCAAAGTCTGCTGCTTCTACACCAGATTTAATAGCCTTAAGATTTACACTTCTCTCCTCTATGCTATCAAAGAGTTGGTCTATGGTCATCGTCTGTTGAGCCCATAACTTACTCCCAAGCAGTAGGAGACAGATGAATAGAAAGTTTTTGATCATTGTTGAAATACCTTTAATTTTGGTTTGCAAAATTACTGCGGTTTCGTCAATCGGAAGTTTAACATTTTACGCAAAGGATGGACTTTTTAGGAAGTAAAGTTCTTTTATTTTACATTTATTGCGTATTTTTGCAAACAAAAAGAGAATAAATGGAATTGAGTAGCATTCAAGAAGCGAAGTTGTTTACAACCGATCTAAAGCAGTGGCAGACAGAACCGCAGGTACTGACATACGGGGCAATCTTGGTTTGTCGCAAGGCAAAGGCAAACCTTAGTATCAACTATAAACAGTGGGAACTAAGAAAGGGGAGTGTTATAGTAGTCTTTCCAAATGATGTAGTGGAGTTGGTGGCAGAGGAAGGCTTTTGGGTCGAAATCCTACAATACAATGCTTCTCTTTTGCGAGAGGCGAGTCTGCAATTAGAACAGACTGTTTATTCGTCTTTGCGAGAGGATCGTTGCAGACAAGATACTAAGGTTGTGGAGGATATTATCAATTGTATGTTTGATTTGTTGCGTGTCTATTTTGCTCAAAAGGAATGTACTTGTATTTCACAGTTGGTGCTTTGTCAGTTGAAGGCGTTCTTTATTGGTTTTCACGAGTATCTGCAACGCAATCCTCAGCATCGGCACGATGAGGTTAAGTCCTACCGTGCAAGAAATCTATTCAATTATTTTATGATGCTTTTGGAAAGAGACTACAAGAAGTCAAGAGATGTTAATTATTACGCCAACCAGATGAATATTACCTCCAAATACCTTACTAATATAGTTAGGCAAGTAACAAGGCAGACGCCCAAAACGATTATTGACCATTATGTTATCTTGCAAATCAAGATGCAACTGCAAAGCACAACTAAGAGTGTTAAGGAAATAGCATGGGAGTATAATTTCACAGACACAAGTTTCTTTTGTCGTTACTTCAAAAAACACACCGCCCTCACCCCACAGCAAATAAGAGAAGTGGAGTAAAAGATTCTGTTGAATCAAACTTACTTTCCCTCTCACTTACCGCATTTTTTTAACATTTCAAAAATGTTCTATTTTCCCTATTCTCTGTTTTTGAGAAGAGAAGACATAACCTCCAAATACCCATTTTTTGCCTTTGTAACTCACTGATTGATAACGTCCCCATAAAGTGCCGTTTTATCAAAATAAATGGTCGTTTTATTCGGATAAATGGACGAATTATTTTTTTCTTTCGGCAGAATATTTTGGCGAATCGACACCCCCTTAAAATCCCACCCCTCAAAAATGTTCTATTTTCCCTATTGGTCATTTTCGTTTTTCACTTTAATTGTTTCTTATCAGATACTATTTCACTGAATACACTAAAGAAAAAATTCTTTTCACTAATCGTTTTTGTAGTTAGTGAAAAGAATTTCGCAGTAAGTCGTTACTTTGAATTATTTCATACTATCCAAATATGGCTTCAACCTTTCGAAGAACATTTTGGTAAATGCTTTTGCTCCGTTGTCGTTGAGGTGTATTTTATCTTTGAATAGTTCAGGATGTTGTTCAAAATACTCTTCATCAATCATATTGATATAAGGGATATTTTTTTCTTTACAAAGTTTACCGAGTACATTTTGTTTTTCGTAATAAGTATCTTTATCATTTCCGTAGCTAGGCGGAGAAACGATAACAATATTCACCCCCTCATTCTTACACAAGTCTAGTACGCGAACGAAGTTAGAAAAAAGATAAGGACTAATTGTAGTATGGATTATTTGATTGATTTTGTTATGATTAATCTTCATGATACCATATAACGGGTAATAACCATCATTGGGTTTTGCTTTTGAAAAATCACTTTTTATTATGCCACCAAGATGAGTATTGAAACGATAAAGATTGGACATCATTTCGATTTTTGTCTTCAAACTAAAACTATCGGAGTATTCTTTTACAATTGGATTTGTCTTGTAAAGATAGGAATATCTCCAAATTTGATTATTAATGTCTTTGTCTGGATAAAGAAAACTTTCAGATGTTTCTAAAATTAGTAATTTGCCGACATTATGTTGTTTTATTGTACTTTCCGTCGACATGATTGTTCCCAGAAAACCTCCTCCGTTGATACCGCCATTATAAAGTGAATAATTATGGTCGGTATATGCGTTTATGCTGTCTCTCAATAAAGAAGAGACAAAATGACACGTAGCCCTTGAAGTACCCACTATTTGAATATCTTCATTCATTCTATCCAAAACGTGTTTTCTTTTGCTAATATCTCCTGAATATACGTTCATTTTTGAAACCAATCTATCAGCCACAAAACCGAAAGCGGTATCTATAATTATTAGGCTTAAGACTACTATAACACAACTTTTAATAAATTTTTTGTAATCTGTTTTCATTTTTATTTTCTTTTTTCTTTAAAATTGAAAGTAAATAAACTGTCCTCCGTTAAGCCCTCCGAATAAAATGACGTAGGCAATCAAACAACTCATAGAAATATATCTAACGATTATGTTTTTGCTGTGCATAAAATTAAAAGGTAAATGGTATTCGTCTTTAATGTCTTTGAAAATCAAAATCAATAAAGATATACTTCCGTAAAGCATTACATTAGGACTATTAAACAAACTGCCGTGTTCTGTAAATATTTTGCTCAAAATCATTGTTAAATCACTAACATTGTTTGCTCTAAAAAATATCCAACCAAAACAAGCAATTGCAAAGCAAAGGCAGATGCTAATTAGTTTGGAATACCAGGTAGACCATTTTGGTTGATATATTTTTTTGCGAAAGACATTATCCAAGATAATGAACACACCATGCCAAAGACCCCATAAAAAGAAAGTCCAATTAGCTCCATGCCAGATACCTGAAACCAAGAATGTAATAAGTAAATTAAAAAGATGGCGAATATATTTACATCTATTACCTCCGAGTGGAATATATACGTAGTCCATAAACCAAGATGAGAGGGAGATATGCCAACGTTTCCAAAAGTCTTTCATAGAAAAAGACAAATAAGGACGATGGAAGTTTTCCATTAATTCAAATCCCATAATCTTTGCTGCTCCTTTGGCAATAAGTGAGTAACCACCGAAATCGCAATAGATTTGGAAGGTAAAAAACACAGTAGCCAACAAAAGAGAGGTACCATTATGTTGAAAGCAATTGTTATATACAGCATCAACATAGCCCGAAAGTACATCTGCAACACCTACTTTCATAAAATAACCCCATACCATCATCTTTGCTCCTTCGGATATGTTTTCATATTTGAAAGGATGTTCTATATGAAATTGTGGTAACAGATTCTTTGCTCTCTCAATAGGTCCAGCGACTAATTGAGGAAAGAAACTAACGAATAATGCGTAAGTAAAGAAATTCTTTTCTGCCTTGATTGTTCCTCGATACACATCGATAGAATATCCTAATGCTTGAAAAGTATAGAAAGATATTCCCACAGGTAACAATATATCCAAATTTGGTACAGTCCAACGGACGCCGGCCCAAGATAAAGCAGTAAAGATACTTTCGTTAATGAAATTGTAATATTTAAACAAGAAAAGGATAGCAAGATTGATAACCAAACTTGCGATTAGAAAGAATTTTTGTTTCTTTCTGTTGTCATCGTTCTTTTCTACTAATAGACCGCATAGATAGGTGATAATAGTAGAACCAAGAATTAAGACAGCATAGATAGGCTTCCAATTCATGTAAAAATAGTAGGACGCAATAAGCAAAAAGATGTTTTGCCATTTTCTTTTCCGTAAGGCATAGAATACTATGCACACAATTGGGAAAAAGAGTAAGAACTCGAACGAATTAAATAACATAAGCAGTGTTTGTTTTTATTTATTAATTACTTAATGAACAATAAAAAAGCTGTGAACTTTTCCTTATTTGTCCGTGAGGTCCTCGACTACCTATGTAATTCAAATAAGTAAAGCCCACAGTGGGAACACTGCGAGCGTTTACCAACTCTATTTATTTGAAATTACATTAATGAAGTTGTCGAGGCTTCACGTGATCAAATATATAAAGCGTTACGCTTTCCTATTATTATATGTCAATCTTTTTTCTACATTTCTTTATTAATCTTTGCGTTAATAATTTGCAAAATTACAAAAGTTTTTAGGAATAAGGCAAAATATTCAAAAAAATATACTTTTATTAAGATAGGTAATGTGTGATATAGAAATAAAGTATTCCTTAATAATATATCTTGCAATTTAAGTACAATAAGGAATTTTGCGGATAATATTCTATGAGTAGTAATAGGATTTATGACTTTTCTTTTTAGTTTTCTCTCTTTTTCCTCGAAATCTCTCTTGAAAACTCCCGAAAATCTCCAAATTCCCTCTTATTTTTTCTCTCCATTTTCTCAAAAATTCCCCACTTTTTTGATTTTTTCCCTTCGATTTCCCCGAAAATTCCCTCCAAAACCCCCAATTTTCCCCTCAAATCACCATTTATAATAAAATTCTTTTAAAATTTTTCTCGAACAATATCAGTATTTTACAAAAAACTTTCAAAAAAACTTCTCAAAAAATTTGGTCAGTATTATAAAAGGTAGTAATTTTGCAACTCCAAATCAGATG
>CAVAII010000095.1:0-8867 GCA_963588535.1 Erysipelotrichaceae bacterium
ATCATAAACATCATACGAATAATACTTACCACCATCGCATTTACCGTAAGCGTAAGCCAAATCGAATGAGAAGTTCTTACCCTTATATCCAAGACCGCAAGTTATATAATTCCAACCTGCGAAGTTGATATCCTTGCTTTGATAAGGATTGCCGAAAGATGCGTAACCAACTCTGGCTCTTAGGTTCTCATATTTCAATTCGCCACCAACTCTAATAGTACTTGCTCCACCGAAGGAAGCGTCTATTGTGTTGTTAAGGGTGTTTTCTGTCCAAGGGTCATCACTTAGAGTAAGGGACATACCGCTATAATCTGCGTATTCATAGTCTGCACTGATTGTTCCTTGAACTTTGTCCTTAGTGCTACCTAAGATAATTGCGGCACTTGCCAAGAAACGCCAAGGGCTTTGCATATTATAAGAGAATGTATTGAACCAACCACCAGAAGACCAACGCTCTGATATGTTTTGATAGTAATCGTCATCAACATCGTACCATGTTGGAGTATGTACTGCTGCACCCAAACGCAACCAATCAATAGGGCGAACGATTGCACCTATTTTAAGATTAACACCTGCGGCAGATAATTTTTGTTCTTGATAATAAGTGTAACTATCACCTGTAGGCTCGCCGTTTTCGGTTATCTCCTCAGAGAAAGTTTGCTTAGAGGTATAATCTCCGAAAGGAATACCAAGAGTTGCACCCAAGTACAACCAGTTCTCAATATTAGTACTTAGAGACATAGAGAACTCGTTTAGGTATCCGCTCTCCTTTATGGTACGTATTTGACGGAAGGTACCAGCATCGTAATAAGAAGAGATTTGATTAGTTGTAGTATCAAAATCTATAACGCCCGAACGATACCAGTCGTCTTGTAACAAACCAGAGATATTGTTTTGATAAGATTCTATCAATCTTTGCTCTATATTGTCATAGACAAAAGAAGAAGTAACATCATTACGAACTATTTGAGTACTATTATTGAAGTTCATCAAACGATTAATACCGAATGAAAGTTGAATATGACGGAAAGGATTCTTGCTTCCATTGTTGAAATCGAATACCATACCAACGTTACCATAGTTGAAAGATGGGTGAGAGTCGGTACTTTTCAAATCATTTAATGTGGCAGCCGAAGAAGATGCGTCCACACCCAAAGAAAAAGTAAATTCACTCGAACGATACAAACCCAAACCTGCAGGATTGTAATGAGAAGCCATAATATCACCACCCAAAGCACCGATAGCACCTGCTTTGCCGATATAAGATGCTGTTCCATTCATTCCGTATTGACTATAATACAAAGGAAAGATAGCACTTTGTGCAGATAGACCTACTGCGAATAAGGTAGAAACTACCAAAAACAATGTCTTTTTCATATCTTTATATTTTTTTATTCTGTGGTTAAACATTTCTTTATTGCTTTGTTCTATAACTTAAATCTGTGTTATTTATTGTATAGACTTATTTTTATCTTCTTCCACCGCCTCTTGACATAGAACCACCTCTACTGCCCGAACTTGAAGAACGAGAAGGTGAAGACATAGAACTACTACGAGAAGACGAACGTGAAGGAGAAGAAGAAACTCCACTATTAGAACGATTAGAACTTCTGTTCATACTGTTCGATCTATTGTTCGTGTTTCTATTTAGTCCGCTGTTGCGATTAGTTGTTGTGCTTCTGTAAGTAGTAGAAGAACGTTGTTGACGTTGCATAGGAGGAGTATAAGTTCTTTTTTGAGTAGAGGAAGAACGATTGATGTTGTTGTTATTGTTCTGAGTAGAACGAGTAACGGTAGAATTATTTCTATTCGCACTGTTTGTATTACCACGATTGATAGTATTTTGAGAAGAAGAAGTCATTCTATTTGCAGGCTTAGACAAACGATTGTCGTTTCTTGTTAAAGTGCCTTGACGTTGAGAATCTTGGGAACGAGAAATAGTATTGTTGTTACGGCTAACAGCGTTATTGCTACGGCTAACGGTATTATTGTTACGACTTAATGTAGTAGCATTACCTCTTGAAAGAGTGTTATTGCCGTATCTTTCGTTATAACGGTCGCCAAATGTACTATTGTCTCTACTAATAGCATTGCCACGAGCAGAAGAAAGAGTACCAACATTGTTTCTTGTTAATCTGCCGCCTTCACGTTCTGGACGATAGAAAGCAGAGTTCATATCGTGGGAATTATAATAGTGTGGTTTGTCCCAACCATGGAAGTGATGATGTGGACCACCGTACCAAGCCCAATCATGCCAACCCCAATTCCAGCCGTACCAACCATGGTTCCAGCCCCAATACCAACTGCTATAAGGACTCCAAAAACCATAGTCCCAATAGAATGAATAAGAAGGCCACCACCATCTATAACCATAATAAATACTTGTACCCAAAGACCAGAAACTCCTATCATACCAATATAAATCGGTAAAATAATCATCGTAATAATCATAAATAGGAGCAGGATTGTGAAAACGATTAATACGAGCCGTATAAGCGTAGTCATAATAATCGTCCATATCAAAAGTACTATCAAGACTATCCGAAGAGGTATCGTTACTCAAAGTCTCTTTGTACTGTTTTGGCTGATGAGTAAAACGTTTGTCTTGATAAACGTTTCTATGCTCTTGCCTTTGCTCAACCTCTTGTTCAAAAGCAATCTGCTCATCGTCCAAATAGATGTCATCGTATGCAACAGCACCATTCTCTACACCACAAGAATTAACTAAAAACGCAGTAGAGAAAAGCAAACAAACTATTGCCAAATTGCTAAAAAATAACTTTTTCATAAAATAACCTCCTCAAATTTATTTAATATAACCTAACTTTTTGTAATTTTGCAAAGTCTTTTTACCTAATTCGTTGAAAAAGACAAAAATTTTGTTTATCATTTATCAAAAACTATACCAAAACACAATAATATAATGGCAAAAGATTTTGTAACAAGAAAAGAGAACTATTCTGAATGGTATAATGAATTAGTCGTAAGAGCAGACTTAGCCGAGAACTCTTCGGTTAGAGGCTGTATGGTAATCAAACCTTACGGCTACGCTATTTGGGAAAAGATGCAACACACCTTAGATACGATGTTCAAACAAACAGGACATAAAAATGCTTACTTCCCTTTGTTTATTCCTAAATCATTCTTCGAGAAAGAAGCCGAACACGTAGAAGGTTTTGCTAAAGAATGTGCTGTTGTAACACATCATCGTTTGACTAAAAGTCCTGATGGCAAAGGCTTGATACCTGATCCTGAGGCTGAGTTAGAGGAACCTTTGATTGTTCGTCCTACTTCCGAGACTATTATTTGGGATACATACAAGAAATGGATAAAATCTTATAGAGATTTGCCTATACTAATAAATCAATGGGCTAATGTTGTAAGGTGGGAGATGCGTACGAGAATGTTCTTGCGTACTGCCGAGTTCTTATGGCAAGAAGGACACACTGCTCACGAAACAGAACAAGAAGCACAGCAAGAAGCCCTAAAGATGATGAATGTTTATGCTGACTTTGTAGAGCAATATATGGCTATACCTGTAGTTAGAGGTATCAAAACTCCAAACGAAAGATTTGCAGGTGCAATAGAGACTTATTGTATCGAGGCAATGATGCAAGATGGCAAAGCCTTACAAGCAGGTACTTCTCACTTCTTAGGACAGAACTTCGCAAAAGCCTTCGATGTTAAGTTCCTATCCAAAGAAAACAAGTTAGAATATGTTTGGGCAACATCTTGGGGAGTTTCTACTCGTTTGATGGGTGCTTTGATTATGACACACTCCGATGATAATGGACTTGTATTGCCTCCTTATCTTGCTCCAATAGAAGTGGTAATAATACCAATCTACAAGACAGAGGAAGAAAAGAATCAAATAGATACTTTGGCTCAAACACTTACCTCAACATTCTCTTCTAAGGGTATCTCGGTTAAGTATGATAACGACGAAAAGACCAAACCAGGTTGGAAATTTAACGAATATGAGTTCAAAGGCGTACCTGTTCGTATAACTTTGGGTGCAAGAGACCTAAAAGAAGACAAAGTAGAGATCTTCCGTAGAGATACTAACGAAAAAGAGATAATACACAAAGATGATATAGTAGCAAAAGTAGATTTCCTTTTGAAAGATATTCAAGAGAACCTATTCAAGAAAGCACAGCAAATGAGATCATCTAAGACAAGAAAAGTCGATACTTGGGAAGAGTTCAAGGTAGAAATAGAAAAAGGCGGTTTTCTTATGTGCCATTGGGACGGCACGTCCGAAACAGAAGAGAAAATCAAACAAGAAACCAAAGCAACCATTCGTTGTATTCCTTTGGACACCCCTGAGGAAGAAGGCAAATGTGTATATAGCGGTAAGCCTTCTCATAGAAGAGTTATCTTTGCAAGAAACTATTAATGGTTCATTAATTGGGATAACTCCCATTCTATATATTATAAGTGGTCGTCTGTTTAAGGCGTCCACTTTTTCTTTTCCTCAATTAATAGTCTTATCTCTTTATAACTACAATGCAAACCTAAATAAAACAAAAAAAGTGTGTTGTACCTATTGATACAACACACTTAGAAAACTTTATCTTTTATTCCTTAAAGAACATTAACTGCCTCTATCAACTCCTTACCTTTGGCTACAGCCTCAAGGTTAGTTGGTATCAACTTATGATGTCTCTCTGGAAGAGAATGTCTTAAACCTTCTTCAATATATTTCTCTGTTACTACTGGTTTGATCTTTAAAAATCCACCCAATACCATCATATTGAATACTTTTGCCATTCCCATTTCTGCACTCTTCTCTGTTGCAGGTATCTTGTAAATATTGATATCTTTTCTTGTTGGTGCAGTAGTTATTCCGTTAGGATCATAGATTAATAATCCACCTGGCTTAACTGCTTTCTCAAATTTATCCAATGATTGTTGGTTAAGTATGATAGCAGTGTCAAACATACTAATAATAGGAGAAGATATTCTCTCGTCTGATATGATAACTGACACATTAGCCGTACCACCTCTCATCTCTGGACCGTATGAAGGCATCCAACTAACTTCTTTACCTTGCATTGCACCTGAGTAAGCAAGTATTTTACCCATAGATAAAACTCCTTGTCCTCCGAAACCTGCTATTATTATTTCTTCTGTCATTGTCGTAATTTTTATATGGGTTATTTAACAGGAATTAATTCTCTTACGATTTTGCTATCCTCTGGATTGTACTCTCTAACGATCTTACCATTCTCTTTGATATCGCCAAGAACATATTTAGGGAACATATTCTTACGCATCCACTCATTAGCAGCAACTGGAGTCATCTTCCAACCACTGTTACATGTAGAAACAAACTCTACAAATTGAGTACCTCTCTTTTGTGCTTGATTCTCGAATGCTTTTCTTACAGCTGCTTTTGCTTTTCTTACATCAGCAGGTGTAGATGCACTCTGACGAGTAACAAAATCAGTACCTGGTAATTGTGCTACCAATTCTGTGATCTGTAATGGCCAACCATTCAAATCTACTCTTCTTCCGTAAGGAGTAGTAGCAGATTTCATACCTACCAATGTAGTAGGAGCCATCTGTCCACCCGTCATACCATAGATAGCGTTGTTAACAAAGAATATGATGATATTCTCACCACGGTTACAAGCATGTATTGTCTCTGCTGTACCGATAGCAGCTAAGTCACCATCTCCTTGATATGTAAATGTATGATGATTAGGGTGAAGTCTTTGAATTGCTGAAGCCAATGCAGGTGCTCTTCCGTGTGCAGCCTCTACAAAGTCTACATTAAAATAATTATAGGCTAATACAGAACAACCAACAGGAGCAATACCTATGGCTTTATCCTGAATGCCCATTTCATCTATTACCTCGGCTATTATTCTATGGATTGTTCCGTGAGGACATCCTGGACAATAGTGCATAACAGTGTCGGTAAGTACGCTTGTTTTTTTGTAAACAAGATTTTCTGGTTTTATAACTTCTTGGTTAAACATAACTTTCTTAGCCTTTAATTAATTTTGTTTCTAATGCTTCCACTACCTCTTCAGGTGTAGGAATAATACCACCGTAACGTCCGAAATAATCAACCTTGCATTTGAATTGAGATGCTAATCTTACATCCTCAACCATTTGTCCTGCTGACATTTCTACAGAAAGCATACCTTTTACTCTCTCTGCCAATTTCTTAATAGGCTCTGTAGGGAATGGGAATAAGGTAATAGGACGCAACAAACCAACCTTGATACCTTTCTCTCTTGCTAACTGTAATGCCTTGTGAGCAATACGTGAACAAGAACCGTAGGCTACAAATACATATTCTGCATCGTCACACATTATCTCTTCGTAAAGCGTATCCTCTTGCTCCATCTTACGATATTTTGCTTGGAAACGATGATTGTTCTGCTCTTGTTTTGCAGAATCTAACTCTAATGAAGTAATAATATTGTGATCTCTTGTTGCTGGCTTACCAAATGCTGCCCATGGTGCGTTCTTTTGTATCTCTTCGTCTGTCCAACGTGGTACATAATCACCAACATAGACTTTCTCCATTACTTGTCCGATTGCTCCGTCAGACAAAATCATAACTGGATTACGATATTTGAATGCTATATCCCATGCTTTGAATACAAAATCATACATCTCTTGTACACTTGCAGGTGCTAATACATAAAGTTGATAGTCTCCGTGTCCACCACCTTTAGTAGCTTGGAAATAATCACTCTGTGAAGGTTGAATAGTTCCCAAACCAGGACCACCACGCATAACGTTTACAAGTAAACAAGGTAATTCTGCTCCTGCTAAATAGGTAACACCCTCTTGCATTAAAGACATACCAGGTGAAGAAGAAGAAGTCATTACTTTCTTGCCCGTAGATGCACCACCATATACCATATTGATAGATGCTACCTCACTTTCGGCCTGTAAAACTACCATACCTGTCTTCTCCCAAGGCATCTCCGACATTAGATGTTCCATAACTTCTGATTGTGGGGTTATAGGGTATCCGAAATAGCCATCACAACCCGAGCGAATCGCTGCCTCTGCTATCGCTTCGTTTCCTTTCATTAACTTTAACTCTTTTGCCATTTCTTTTAGTTTTTTTTGATTAGACCTTAGCTTTGTAAACCGTTATCACCCCGTCAGGGCATACCATAGCACAAGATGCACAGCCGATACAATCTCCGTTTATCATCTCCGCATAGTTATAACCTTTAGCGTTTACATTCTTTGATAAAGCAATAACTTGCTTAGGACATACGCTTGCACAAACGCCACATCCTTTGCATTTCACCTCATCAACTACAATTGCTCCTTTTACTGCCATTGTTCTATTATTTTAAAATTTGGTTAATACTTTACGTTAAAATTTCCAACTGCAAAATTATGCCTTTTTTTGCTTTTAACAAAATTTTTTTCACAAAACTTTTAATATTTTTCGAAAAAGAATAAAAATAATTCGTATCTTTGCAAAAAAATTACTGGTTATGAGAAAAATAAATCTAATATTAATTGTTGCCTTAATCGTTTTACCATTCGTGTCCAAAGCACAATGGGATAAATATTTCGATAACAAAGGCCTAAGAATCGATTATTCACACTCTGGCAGAGTAGGCGTGGATTATTTCACAATTGAGCAACTAAAAGAAATACCTTTCTATTCTGGCTCGAAAACTCACCTAATCGATAACACTAACAACGGTGCTTATCTAATTAGTCTCTACGAAAAAAATAGCAAACAACTAATCTTTTCCAAAGGAGTTAGCAGTCTTTTCAACGAATGGCTATCTATGGAAGAGGCAAAGAAGATGTGCGGCAATTTCGAAGAGGTCATAATCGTACCTTGTCCAAAACAAGATGTAGAAGTGGAGATCGCCTTCTCGGTTAGAGACAGCGTAAATCATTGGAAAGAGATTGTACGTTACGAAATAGACAAAAACCGAATCCGTCCCATAGACTTTTTCTCCAAGAAAGCCAAACCAAACAACACTCGTCTAATACCACTTAACAAAACTAACCGCAAAATCAACGAACGTGTAGATTTGGTCCTAATACCTGTTGGTTACACAATAGAAGAAAAGGACAAAATGTACAAAGATTTGGAAAGCATGGCTAATTATATGTTCGTCGAGGAGCCTTATACCTCTTTAAGAGACAAAATTGAGATAATCGGAGTAGAACGTTACGCCGACGAAAGCGGATTAAAGGGTTTAGAGGGTAGCAAAGTAAAGCACAGCGACTTAGGCGTTGAATACAATACCTTCGGATCACCTCGTTATATAATGACAAGGAACTTATGGGAGTTATACGATGTAGTGGACGAAATACCTACCGATGCTATTATCTTAGTTTGCAATTCTGACACTTACGGTGGCGGAGGTATCTATAACTATTACGCAACTTGCTATATGGGCAAAAGAAGTAAAGAGGTTATAATACACGAATTCTCTCATAGTTTCGTAGGTTTGGCAGACGAATACTCTGATAATGACTCCGATGCAGGCAAAGTATCCATTACTATGGAGCCATACGAGAATAATATCACAACTTTGGTAGATTTCTCTAACAAATGGGGTAATATGATGGAGAAAACGACCCCCGTTCCTACCCCTGCAACAAAGGAATACGAGAAAAAAGTGGGCGTTTTTGAGGGAGCAAGTTATCAAGCCAAAGGTTTCTACCGTCCTTATCAACATTGTATGATGAGAGACCTAACCCCATTCTGCCCAGTCTGCACCAAATCGATTATAGATATAATAACATTGTACTCAGAATAATATCCACAGAAATAAAACGCCATATCAGCAAAAAATATGGCGTTTTTCTTCGAAATATTCTGCCGTAAGAATTTTCTAAAGTGGCACTTTATTCGGATAAAT
>CAVAII010000095.1:8914-10054 GCA_963588535.1 Erysipelotrichaceae bacterium
TTATCTAACTTTATCGAAATATTATCTGATTTTATTCAGATAATTACTGATTTTATTTGAATAATTACTGATTTTATTTGAATAATTACTGATTTTATTCGAATAATTACTGATTTTATTCAGATAATCACTTACTTTATTCAAATAACTACTTACTTTATTCAAAAAAAGGGCGTTTTTCTTGAAATATTCTGCCGTAAGAATTTTCTAAATGGTCGAAAGATTCTGATGAATGGACGAATTATTTTCATAATCTGCCGAAATATTCCACCCCCTTACCGATACCACCAAAATAGTTAGTGATAATAATTTAACGAATAGTGATTCTATCAAAATAATTACTGATATTATTTCAGCGAATAGTGATTTTATTTTGATAACTACTGAAGTTATTCGAATAAGTACTGAAGTTATTTTAAGGGTGTGTGTTAATATTTTAGTAAGTGACAGTTTTGAATATTTCTCACTAAGGTATTCAATAATATAACTATTATTTGTTAAGAGGTTATATAGTATTATATCCTAATTTTTCATTTAATTATTATCTTGCCATAATTGTATGATATACTTTATCTATAAACTTCTCATAATCATTGAGTATTACTGTACCATCGGATTTTATATCAGGATATTTATGCTCAGTAAGTTGCAAAGTTGGACTATTGGCCTTATAATAATTCATATACTCTGATTTTGTAACGATGGAATCTTCTGGTGCTGCTGGAATAATGTGAACTACATAGATTAGTGTTTTGTTTGGTGTATGATAAAAACAATCAATATCATCATTGGACAATTTACAATACTTTATTATATTGTGATTAGTAAACTCCTCCCAACTAGTTAATTCACCACTATTTTTATAATAGGGCAATTTATCAAGAATAATAAATATTTGAAAATATGGACAATTAGTAGTTCTTATGTTTGCCGTTTCACCAAGCATATTCTCGAAATAATTGTTTGAGTTTTGAGAGTAATTTTGCATAACGAACTTAACTGCAATTCCAGCAACCGACTTATTCGTTTTTCTTTCTTTAATTGTAATATCTACCCTTTTATCAACATAACGTCCTTCGATTTTGGGGCTTAATGGACAAAATTAATGGTTTTTTTGAGACGTTTTGCTCTAATGGACAA
>CAVAII010000096.1:0-8734 GCA_963588535.1 Erysipelotrichaceae bacterium
GAATAAATAGTGTGGCTATTTCAGAAAATAAAAAAATAGGACTCTTTTTGGAAGAGTCCTATAATACAAAAATTTTAAAAACAAATGAAAAACTAAATTAATCTTTAATTTTCTTCTGTAGGTTTTGTCTCAGGAGCAGCTGTCTCTGCTTCTGCTTTTGGAGTCTCTACTGCTTCTTCGGTTGCAGGAGCTGTCTCGGTAGTAGTTTTCTTTCTACTTCTACGAGTTGTCTTTGCTTTCTTCGTTGCAGAATCTTTCAACATATTTTCGTTGTAGTCTACAAGTTCCATCATTGCCATTTCTGCACCGTCTCCCAAACGTCTACCAAGCTTAAGTATACGAGTATAACCTCCGTTACGGTTTGCGATCTTTTGAGATACTTCTCTAAACAATTCTGTAACCGCTTCTTTGTCTCTAAGATAAGAGAAAACTATACGTCTTTGGTGTGTAGAGTCTTCTTTGCTCTTGTTGATAAGAGGTTCAACATATTTTCTTAATGCCTTGGCTTTAGCCAAAGTAGTCTCTATTCTCTTCTCCTTTATCAAAGAAACTGCCATATTGGAAAGCATAGCACCTCTATGTGCAGATTTTCTTGACAAATGGTTTATTTTACATCCGTGTCTCATAGCTCTTAATCCTTTTCGTCTAATTTATACTTTGAAATATCCATACCGAACTCCAAACCTTTGGATTTGACTAAGTTCTCAAGTTCTGAAAGAGATTTTCTTCCGAAGTTTCTGAACTTCAACAAATCCGATTTAGAAATAGAAACAAGGTCTCCCAATGTCTCGATCTCTGCAGATTTCAAGCAGTTGTATGCTCGAACGGACAACTCCATATCCGAAAGTTTAGATTTAAGAAGTTGTCTAATATGCAAAGTCTCCTCATCAAACTCTTCAGTGTTTTCTGGAACTTCTGTTTGTATATCGATTTTCTCATCTGAGAATAACATGAAGTGTTTGATAAGTATCATAGCTGCTTCTTTCAAAGCATTCTTTGGGGAGATAGAACCATCAGTTTCTATCTCAAATGTTAGTTTTTCATAGTCCGTTTTATCCTCAACACGATAATTCTCATCAACGAAATAGTTGACATTAACTATCGGTGTGAATATAGAATCTATTGGAATAGTTCCGATAGGATCATTCTGTTTAACATTTTCTTCTGACGGCACATATCCTCTACCCTTTTCAATTCTCATGGTAATTGACAAAGAAGGAAGCTCCTTGTTTTCATCTGGAGTCATGTGGCAAATCTCAATATCGGTATTCAATATTTGAAAAGCGTTCAAATGTTTATTGATATCACCTGCTTTGAAAGTTGTTTTACCTTCTATTTTGAAAGATACCTCTTCGCTGTCTTGTCCTTCGATTTGTCTTTTGATTCTAAGTCTCTTCAAGTTCAAAATTATCTCAGTCATGTCTTCCATAACACCATGGATAGTATCGAACTCGTGATTGACTCCATCTATACGAATAGAAGTAATAGCAAATCCTTCTAATGAAGACAAAAGTACTCTGCGTAAAGCATTACCTATTGTGATTCCATAACCTCTCTCCAAAGGACGAAATTCAAATTTACCTTTGTAGTCATCAGATTCTATCATTATAACCTTGTCAGGTTGTTGAAAAGCTAATATGGCCATATTTTTTATTTTATTTTATTACTTAGAATACAACTCTACGATAGCTTGCTCGTTAATATTTTCTGGGATATCAGCTCTTTGAGGGTAGTTACTAAACTTACCTTCCATCTTAGTGTTATCCCATTCAAGCCACGAATATGATACCTTAGAGGCTAGAGAATCAGTAACAACTTCTAATGATTTAGAACGTTCTCTTACGCCTACAACATCGCCTTCTCTTAGTAAGTAAGAAGGGATATTGACAACATTACCATTAACGGTGATATGTTTGTGAGACACAAGTTGTCTAGCTTGAGCACGACTACGAGCTATGCCCAAACGGTATACTACATTATCCAAACGAGACTCTATCAACTGAAGCAAAACTTCACCTGTTACACCACCTTTTCTTGAAGCCATATCGAACAAATTACGGAATTGTCTTTCCAATATACCGTAGGTGTATTTTGCTTTTTGTTTTTCCATCAACTGAGCACCGTACTCAGATTGTTTTTTTCTTCTGTTTACACCATGTTGTCCCGGTGGATAACTTTTCTTATCGTATGACTTATCGGCACCGAAGATTGGCTCTCTAAACTTTCTTGCAATTCTTGTTTTTGGTCCTGTATATCTTGCCATTTCTTAATTCTTTAATTTTTTTGTTAACTACTTAACGTTATACACGTCTTCTTTTTGGAGGTCTACAACCATTATGTGGCAATGGTGTAACGTCGGTTATTTCCATAACCTCTATTCCACTAGTATTTATCTCTCTGATTGCTGCTTCACGACCTGCTCCTGGACCTTTAACAAATACTTTCACTTTTCTTAAACCATAATCGTATGCTGCTTTGGCACAATCTGCTGCTGCCATTTGCGATGCGTATGGTGTGTTTTTCTTTGAACCCTTGAAACCCATCTTTCCAGCCGAAGACCATGAAATAACTTGTCCTGCATTATTGGTCAAGGAAATAATGCAATTGTTGAAAGATGCAAAGATAAATGCTTTGCCCTGTGGTTCAACCTTTACTACTCTCTTTTTTACTGGTTTTGAATTTTTTGCCATTTTTAATTCTTTTTTCAAACTACATCCTTAACGATTTCTAATATGCATCCGTAGTTTGCTGTTAATTTAATTACTTAGTTGCTTTCTTCTTGTTTGCAACAGTTTTCTTTCTACCCTTACGTGTTCTTGCGTTATTCTTAGTACTTTGTCCACGTACTGGTAAACCTAAACGATGACGAATACCACGGTAACAACCAACGTCCATTAGACGTTTGATGTTCATCTGAACCTCACTTCTAAGGTCGCCTTCTACCTTATACTTTTCGCTAATAACATTACGAATAGCATTCTGTTCATCGTCACTCCACTCACTTACCTTTTTTGATTCTGGAATACCAGCCTCAGCCAATATTTTGGATGCTGTACTACGACCGATGCCGTAGATATATGTTAATCCAATAACTCCATGTTTGTTCTTTGGTAAGTCTATGCCTGCAATTCTTGCCATAAATATTACTATTGTTTTTTATTAGAATTATTTTTCCTCAACAAAATCAACCCTGTCTTTGTTTGAATTTAGGGTTCTTTTTATTGATTACATAAACCACTCCTTTTCGTCTAACGACGATACACTCCGGAGATCTCTTTTTTACAGAAGTTCTAACTTTCATTTCTTTTATTTAGTTTTTTTATTTGTGTCTATAAGTTATTCTACCTCTCGTCAAATCGTAAGGTGTCATTTCTATTTGGACCTTATCGCCGGGAAGAATCTTTATATAATGCATTCTCATTTTTCCAGAGATAGAAGCCGTTATTACATGACCATTCTCTAGTTCAACTCTGAACATTGCATTGCCCAAAGACTCTGTCACAATACCATCTAACTGTATAGGCTCTTGTTTTGCCATACTCTTCTTTTGTTTTATATTACTTCCAAATTATTGTTTGTTTTTACTGCATTTTCTATCTCTTCAAAGGAAGATAAGATAACAGGTCCTTGTTTGGTTATTGCCACATCGTGTTCAAAATGTGCTGCCGTTGAATTATCTACTGTTGTACAAGTCCAACCATCGCTATGGAAGACAACCTCCTTATTACCCAAAGTAATCATTGGTTCTATGGCAATTGTCATACCTTGTTTTAGTTTGGTACCTGTACCTTTTCTACCATAATTCAACACAGAAGGGTCTTCGTGCATAACATGACCTACGCCATGTCCACACAATTCTCTTACTACGCCATAACCGAAGGACTCGCAATAAGACTGTATAGCAAAACCTATATCACCTAATCTGTTGCCAATAACACATTGTTTGATACCAAGGTATAGGGATTCTTTGGTAACTCTTAGCAATTGCATATCTTCGTCTTTGATACCTTTGACTGCAAAAGTGTAAGCCGAATCACCTACCCAACCATTCAATGTACATCCACAATCTATAGAGACGACGTCTCCTTCTTTTATCTCTCTATTAGATGGTATTCCATGCACCACGTTCTCATTTATTGAAATGCAAAGTGATGCAGGGAAACCTCCATATCCTTTAAAAGTAGGGTATGCATTATGAGAACGTATAAAATCTTCAGCAATAGAATCCAATTGCTTAGTTGTAACGCCTGGTTTTACATGAGTAGAAACCTCTGCAAGCGTCTTGCCAACTAATAATGCTGCTGGCTTCATTTGCTCTATTTCTTCGTCTGTCTTTATACGTATCATTGTTAAAAACCCCAATCTTTTTTTAATTTCTACCTTTTATTCTTCCGGTCTTTGTCAAACCATCATAGTGGCTCATCAACAATCTACTCTCTATTTGTTGTAATGTATCCAATACAACACCTACAAGAATCAATAGAGATGTACCACCATAGAATTGTGCGAATTGAGAATTAACTCCGAATAATCTAACGATAGCTGGCAAAATAGCAACTATTGCTAAGAATATAGAACCAGGTAAAGTAACTTTGGAAAGAATATTATCGAAATACTCTTCTGTACGTTTGCCAGGTTTAACACCAGGAATAAATCCTCCATTACGTTTCATATCATCTGACATTTGCTTAGGATTGATAGCTACTGCTGTATAGAAATATGTAAAGGCAATAACCATCACTGCAAATATTAGATTATACCAAAAACCGTCAAAATTAGTCAATGCAGCTTTAATACCTTGCATAGAAGAAGATGTAGAGAAGCCGAACAACGTTGCTGGTATAAACATTATTGCTTGAGCAAAGATTATAGGCATTACTCCTGCAGCATTAACCTTAATAGGTATATACTGACGAGCACCACCATATTGTTTATTACCTATCATTCTTTTTGCGTATTGTACAGGTATTCTTCTTGTACCTTGTACTAATAATATACACAACATTATAACGACAAGCAACGCTATCAATTCTACAAATACAATGACTAATTGTCCTGCTTGTTCTTCCATACGAGAAGCAAATTCTGCGAACAATGCGAAAGGTAAACGAGCGATAATACCTATCATGATTAATAGAGAAATACCATTACCGATACCTCTATCGGTAATTCTTTCTCCTAACCACATGACAAACAAAGTGCCACAAGTCAATAATATAGAAACCGGTAATACCCAATTCAGAAACGTCAAACTATCTCCACCAAAAATATTATAGATCTCTGCTCCACCTACTTGTGCTCTTAAGTTTGCTAAATAAGCAAAAGATTGGAATATTGTTACAATAACAGTCAACCATCTTGTGATTTGATTGATTTTGTTTCTTCCACTCTCGCCTTCTCGTTGCATCTTCATAAAATAAGGTACAACCATTGTCAACAATTGTACAATAATAGAAGCGGTGATATACGGCATAATTCCCAATGCAAACACTGAGGCATGAGAAAAAGCACCACCTGAGAACATATTAAGCAATCCTAAAACTCCGTCTCTTGTTTGACTTTGTAGTGCACCCAAATCATTAGGATTAATACCAGGAATTACAACATAAGAACCAATTCTATAAACGAGTACTAAACCAAGTGTAAACAGAATTCTATCTCTTAAATCCTTTATTGACCAAATATTTTTTATTGTGTTGATAAACCGTTTCATCTGTTGTATTAAATTATTGTGACAACTCCGCCTTTACTTTCTATTTGTTCTTTTGCTTTCTTTGATATAGCATTAACCGTCACATTCAATGCGTCTTTTACTTCGCCTCTTGCTAAGATTTTTACTTTATCATTCTTGCTACTACGCAAAACGTCCAAACCTAATTCTTTTGTATTAAGTTTCTCAGACAATGTTTGCAATGTATCAAGATTTATCACTGAATATTCTACACGATTAATATTCTTAAAACCAAATTTAGGAATCAATCTATATAATGGCATTTGACCTCCTTCAAATCCAACTTTACGATGGTAACCTGAACGAGATTTAGCACCTTTATGTCCTCTTGTGGATGTTCCTCCGTATCCAGAACCTTGTCCTCTACCTATTCTTTTACGAGATTTAACAGAACCCTGTGCTGGTTTTAAACTACTTAAATCCATATATCTAAATCTTTTAACTGATTAACTACTCTTGTTCAAATTCTTCAAACTTTACCAAATGGCGAACCTTTGCAATCATTCCCATAATTTGTGGGTTAGCATCGTGCTCTACTGTTTGATGCATTCTTCTGATGCCTAATGATTTCAATGTTCTTTTCTCGCGTAATGGATAACCTATACCGCTTTTAACTTGTGTTACTCTAACTTTTTTCATCTTTCTTTTCTCCTATCCGTTAAAAACTCTATCCATTTCAATACCTCTCAATTTTGCAACAGTATATGGATCTTTCATCTTCAATAATGCTGCAAACGTTGCCTTAACCACACTGTGAGGGTTGGATGAACCTTTAGATTTTGCAAGCACGTCTTTGATACCTACGCTCTCCAAAACAGCACGCATAGCACCACCGGCTATCAATCCTGTACCTTGTGCAGCTGGTTTCAACAATACTCTTGCTCCACTATATTTACCTTCTTGTTGGTGTGGAATAGTACCTTTTAGAATTGGAACTTTGATTAAATTCTTTTTAGCATCTTCTGAACCTTTAGAGATAGCGGCTGCAACTTCTTTTGCTTTTCCTAATCCGTATCCAACGATTCCGTTGCCATTACCTACAACTACTACGGCAGAAAAACTAAATGTTCTACCTCCCTTTGTTACCTTTGTAACTCTATTGATAGAGACTAACTTATCAGTAAATTCAGTCTCATTAGGCTTTACTCTCTTATTATTTAGATCTGACATATTCCTTTAGAAATTTAAACCGTTTTCTCTTGCAGCCTCAGCCAAAGATTTTACTCTTCCGTGATATAAGTATCCATTTCTATCAAAAACTACAGCGGTAACCCCTGCATTCTTTGCTCTCTCTGCAATATTTTTACCTACAACAGAAGCAACATCTGATTTTGTTCCTTGTTTCTCGAAACCTTTCTCCAAAGATGAAGCACTAGCTAATGTCTTGTGATTAACATCATCTATTACTTGAGCATAGATTTCTTTGTTACTTCTAAATACCGTAAGACGAGGTCTTTCTTGTGTTCCGTTAACTCTCTTACGGATTCTCATCTTAATCTTTATTCTTCTAATATCTTTTTTAGTTGCCATACTATTTATCCTCAGATTTTATTTTGTTTGACGACCTAACCATTATTTAGCAGCAGCTTTACCAGCTTTCTTTCTAATAACTTCACCTTGGAAACGAATACCTTTTCCTTTGTAAGGCTCTGGCTTACGCAAAGAACGTATCTTAGCAGCAACTTGTCCTAATAATTCCTTATCACAACAAGTCATCTTAATAAGAGGATTCTTTCCTTTTTCTGTTACTGTCTCAACTTTTATTTGTTCTGGTAACTCGAAGAATATACTATGAGAATAACCCAAAGCCAACTCTAATACTTGACCTTGTGCTTGTGCTTTGTAACCAACACCTATAACCTCTTGTACTGTGTGGAATCCCTCAGAAACGCCTACTACCATATTATGTACTAGGGCTCTGTATAGACCATGTAAAGATTTCTCACGTTTGGTATCTGCCTCACGCTCTAATCTTATAACGTTATCTTGGATATTAACCTTGATACATGGATCCACGTTTTGAGTCATTTCTCCTAATTTACCTTTAACAGTAACTACATTACTATCTGAAACATTAACTGTTACACCCTCAGGTATATTGATTGGTAATCTTCCTATTCTTGACATATTACTTCCTCCCTTAACTTATGTAACAAATTACTTCTCCACCAATTTTCAAAGCTCTTGCCTCTTTGTCTGTCATAAGTCCTCTAGAGGTAGAAATAATTGCTATTCCTAACCCATTAGCAACTCTTGGCAATTGTTGAGCTCCAACATACTTTCTAAGTCCTGGTGTACTAACTCTCTTTAATTCAGAAATAGCAGACTCTTTAGTTTGTGGATGATACTTCAAGGCTATTTTTATCATTTTTGGAAACTCATCTTCCTCAAATTTGTAGTTCAATATATAACCTTTGTCAAAAAGAATCTTTGTTATTTCTTTTTTTAATTTTGAAGATGGTATCTCTACCATTCTGTGTTTTGCTAATGACGCATTTCTTATTCGCGTCAAATAATCTGCAATTGGATCTGTTAACATTTTGTTTTTTGTTTAATTTTGAAAAAATTTTTATTGGTGGTATTCTACCAAGAAGCTTTCTTTACTCCTGGGATCAAACCTGCCAATGCCATCTCTCTGAAATTAATTCTTGAAATACCAAACTGACGCATATAACCTTTTGGTCTGCCAGTTAGTTTGCATCTATTGTGAAGTCTTACAGGTGAAGCGTTCTTTGGTAACTTCTGTAATCCTTCATAATCACCAGCCTCTAACAAAGCTTTACGTTTGCTTGCGTATTTCGCTACTAATCTTTCTCTTTTTCTCTCGCGAGCTTTTATTGACTCTTTTGCCATTTTATCAAACGTTTATTTAGTTTCTTCTTTCTTGAAAGGAAATCCAAACTCTCTTAATAAAGCAAATGCTTCATTATCTGTCTTAGCAGAAGTAACAAATGTTATATCCATTCCATTCATGTGAGCTATTTTGTCGATATCTATCTCTGG
>CAVAII010000097.1:0-3878 GCA_963588535.1 Erysipelotrichaceae bacterium
CTCCGACAGACTATTATTAGATATTTTGAGATATTTACTGACAAAATGTCATTAAAAACAAAATGGCATATAGTTTGAGTGAGACAACTTCGTATTGTATTTCTATATACTTATATATATAGTACAAAAGTTAAATTTAGTAATTAATCGAAAAAAAACAATAAAACAATGGGAAAGATAATTGGAATAGACTTAGGAACAACTAATAGTTGTGTTGCTGTTATGGAAGGTAACGAAACCGTTGTAATAACCAACAATGAAGGTAGAAGAACAACTCCTTCTGTAGTAGGTTTCGTTAAAGATGGTGAAAGAAAAGTAGGTGATCCTGCCAAAAGACAAGCCATTACTAATCCTCAAAATACTGTTTATAGTATCAAAAGGTTTATGGGTATGTCTTACGATAGTGTTACCGAGGAAATCAAACATATCCCTTACAAAGTAGTAAGAGGAGATAACAACACCCCTCGTGTAGATATCGAAGGCAGAATGTATACTCCTCAGGAAATATCTGCTATCATCTTGCAGAAAATGAAAAAGACTGCCGAGGACTATTTAGGCCAGACAGTTAATGAGGCTGTTATCACAGTGCCTGCTTACTTTAACGATGCACAAAGAAAAGCAACCAAAGAGGCTGGCGAAATTGCTGGTCTAAACGTTAGACGTATTATAAACGAACCTACTGCCGCTGCATTGGCTTATGGTTTGGACAAAAAAACAGATGACCAAATAGTTGCAGTATTCGACTTGGGTGGTGGTACATTTGATATTAGTATTTTGGAATTAGGAGATGGAGTTTTCGAGGTAAAATCTACTAACGGCGATACTCACCTTGGTGGAGACGATTTTGATAGAAAAATTATTACTTACTTAGCTGAGGAATTTATGAAAGATCACCCTAATGTAGATTTACGTAAAGACCCTATGGCTTTGCAACGTTTGAAAGAGGCTGCTGAAAAAGCCAAAATAGAATTGTCTTCTACTACTTCTACAGAAATAAATCTTCCTTACATTACCTCAATTGATAATATACCTCAACACTTGAACCTAACCCTTACAAGAAGCAAATTCGAACAACTTTGTGACGATTTAATCAAAGCTTGTTTGGTTCCTTGCCAAAAAGCATTGCAAGACGCTGGTATAGACAAGAGTAAGATAAACGAAGTAATCCTTGTTGGAGGTTCTTCTCGTATACCTGCAGTTCAAAAATTGGTTGAAGACTTCTTCGGCAAAACTCCTAACAAATCTGTTAACCCTGACGAAGTAGTTGCAATTGGTGCTGCTATTCAAGGTGGTGTCCTAACAGGTGAAGTAAAAGACGTATTGCTTTTGGATGTTACTCCATTAAGTTTGGGTATCGAGACTTTGGGTGGTGTTATGACTAAGTTGATTGACGCAAATACCACTATCCCTACTAAGAAATCTCAAGTTTTCTCTACCGCTCAAGACAATCAACCAAGTGTTGAGATCAATGTTTTGCAAGGTGAGAGAGCTCGTGCCGCAGATAACAAATCCTTAGGACGTTTCCACTTGGATAATATCCCACCTGCAAGACGTGGAGTACCTCAAATAGAAGTTACTTTCGACATAGACGCAAACGGTATTTTGAATGTATCTGCCAAAGATAAGGCAACAGGAAGACAACAATCCATTAGAATTGAGGCTTCAAGCGGTTTGTCTGACGAAGAAATTCAAAGAATGAAATCCGATGCCGAGGCACATGCTAATGAGGACAAGAGAATCAAAGAAGAGCAAGACAAAATCAACGCTGCCGATAGTTTGATATTCCAAACTGAGAATTTCATAAAAGAAAATGGCGACAAGATCCCTGCAAACAAGAAATCTGACGTAGATACTGCTTTAAAGGATTTGAAAGATGCTCATCAAAAGAGAGATATCGCCGCTATCGACCGTGCAAGTGAGAAGTTGAATAGTGTATTACAAGAGATTAGCCAAAATATGTATCAAGGCGGTGCGGGAACTAACCCTAACGCTAATCAATCTTCTAACACTAACACCAACACTAATGCAAACAACAACACTAACAACAATCAAAACTCTTCCGACACTGCTACCGATACAGATTTTGAGGAAGTTAAGTAATTGTGTTAGAGACTTAAACAAGTAAACTTATCTATTAAATAATTCATATAGTAGTTTATTAAATGACAAAGGGTATCGAAATCAACGGTACCCTTTTTTATTTGCCCATCTTCTTAACCCCTCGAAATAATATCTAACTTTATCCGAATAATCTCTAACTTTATCAAAATATTATCAGACTTTATTGAAATATTATCAGTACTTATCAAATTATTATCAGTACTTATCAAATTATTATCTGATTTTATTTGAATATTATCTAATATTATTCGGACGAATGGACGGAATTGATGATTTTCAAAAAATGTTTTGTCTATTAACTCAATTTTTTAACATTTGAAAAATGTTCTATTTTCCCTATTCACTATTTTGGGAAAGCATAGGTAACGCCTCCAAATACCCATTTTTCACTCTTGTGACTCACTGATTGATAATATCTCAAAAAAGTGCCGTTTTATCAAACTAATTTGGCAGATTATTCGGATAAAGTGTAATTTTATTCCGATAATCTGGCAGAATATTTCAGCGTTTTCCCTACCCCTAAAATCCTACCCTTCAAAAATGTTCTATTTTTCCTATTGCCCTTTTTGGTTTTTCACTTTAACTTACACTACCCTACTTTATCAAAGACAACTTCACGGCAGATAATAACGGCGTATTGCAATTTAACGGCAAGACAACAAGTAAATCAAAGATACTATTACCGAAAGAGCTAGCGAAAATAAGGCACGCAAAACGCACACAAAAACAAATAGAGGATATTAAGGCAAGGTGGCGAGACAGACAAGAAAAGAGGTCGCCGTTAAATGAGTTTTGCGAAGACTTAAAGAACAGAGGCATAGGATATAATGACGTTAAGTTGTTAAATAAGCCTTTAACAGAAGAGGAGATAATACAAAAAATAGGAGGTCGTGATAGAACAGTAGGAAGTTGTGTGTCGCAAGCACTCGCATACGTTGGCAATAAATGTGGGTATGATGTTACAGATTATAGAGGTAGAAAAAGTAGAAAATGGTTTGCAAAAAACGGACGAAATGTAGCGGGAAAACTTGGAGCAATGCAAGAAATAAGCCACGATTCTTTACAATGCGGATTAATGTTAATGGAGAAAATGGAGAAAGGAAAAGAATATATATTACACTGCGGACGCCACGCATCTGTTGTTAGAAAAACAAAAGAGGGAGAAATACAATATTTGGAATTACAAGATAAAAAAGAGGAAAATAAATGGAAAGAGTTAAACGCAATAACATTGGAAGAGAGATTCGAAAGAGTTATAACGAATTATTACGAGTATGTTAATTCCTTTTTAGTAGATATAGAGTTATATAAAAATGATTTAGGATTTAGAAGGTTATTAGGATACTTGAATACACAAAAATAGTTCTTATTTATTTTCTCTATGTCCAAAGAACTCTGCCCAAAATGGATTTTCTTTATCAAATAATTCTTTTTGTTCCTTTGTGAATTTATGAGGATAGTCAGTCCACAAGTTGAATATATGTTTTTTATCAAAGGATATTTCAAGTAGACCCTCTATTATTCCCGACTCACTAAATCTCGTTACCCAATAAATTTTATCGTCCTCTCTTTTCTTTTGGAAAGTAGGTTCACCTTTACCTGTTCTTATCTTTTTCTCTTTATCTGCTCTCATAATTTATGATGTTTTTGATTTGCAAATTTACTAATTTTTTTTGACAAGATGCAATTTTTTTCGGAAAAGTGGGGTTAATGGACAAAATTAATGGTAAAATCTTTGTAACAATCTAATAAATATG
>CAVAII010000098.1:0-18376 GCA_963588535.1 Erysipelotrichaceae bacterium
TCAGTAATTAATAAAATATCTTCAGTAATCGTTAAAATATTATCAGTAATTATTTGGGTAATATCAGTAATTATTTGAATATTGTCCGTCTGTCTGTTCATATAGGGTATATAGACAAGACAGACAAATAAGGTTAATGAAAAAATCTAAATAAATAGGGTTAATGAAAAAATCTATATAAATATGGTCAAATGAAAAATCTATATAATTTATAATTAGGGTTAAAAGAAAATCTAAATAATTAGGGTTAAAAGAAAATCTATATTAATTAAGGTATTCTATTATATATAGCAGCAGTTTTACTGCTATATATATAGAATACAAATATAGGTTTTTAGGTTTTCAAAAACGAACAAAGTGTATTTATACTAAGGGAAAACTTTGTTTGTTCGTTTTTTTTTGTTTGTATTTCGGACAATCGGACAGACAACGTATTTTCTTAGTGTCTGTCTGTCCGTCCGATTTTTTTTCTGTCCAATTTTATTTTTTCAGAGAAAAGTTTGATAAAAAAAGAAAAATATTATAAATTTGCAAAATCAATTGTCAGAATAAGTGCCGAAAGAGAATAAAAACTAAAATAGAATGTATAACTAAATACTTTTTTTAATTATGAAAAGAATATCTATCGCCTTACTTATTAGCATATTAGTATGCGTAAGTGGATATTGTCAAACAACATCACCTTGTACTTTCTATGAGAGTGATTTACCAAAAATATTTGATTTTGAGAATGATTTTGCTAACGAAGCACCTGAATGTTGGACTGTCCTAAATAGTGCTACATATCAAAGCATAACTCAAAGCGTAACTTATCCTATTGTTAAATATAGTTCATCCACAGCAGATAATGTTCTATGTCTTTACAAAAGTGGTAATTCTATTGCAATGCCATGTTTCATAGGTGATATATCTCAAATGCAGATAAGTTTCTACTTTAAAACTGAAAAATCTAATACCGATTATTTGGAAATTGGTATTCAAACTGATCTAAACAACAATTCTACTTACACTCCTATCGATACAATTATTGCATCAGAATACACTTACACAAGTTATTATGGACCGCTTATAGAGAGAACTATAAAGTTTAATAAATATACTATAACCGACACTACGGCAACTTATTATGTAGTCTTTAAGACTGGGGTACAACCTAATAGTAGTTCTCTTTCGAATTTTTGGGAAATAGCCGATATAACTTTCGATTATACACCATCTTGCCAGAAGGCTGAGAATATAACAATTGATAATCTAACAGATAATTCGGTTACTATTTCATTTACGCAACCCGATTCAGTCTCTTCTTGGACTGTATGTTATAGACAAATATATGATTATGATACAAGTGATTATATCGAGTTGGAGATTGATACTACTACTTTTACACTTACAGATTTAGAAGATCAGACAACATACAAATTCTATATAAAAACTAATTGCCAGCCACCTGCTATAAGTGATTCCCTGACCTTTAAGACACATTGCAGTGCAATATATGTTGATGATGAAAATACTTGGATAGAGGAATTTACTGATGATGCTTCTTGTTGGTCTTTTCCAGAAGTCTTGTCTCAGTATTATTATGAGACTTGGAATTTGGTTAATGGTTATGGTGGTTATATTTGGGTGTATTATGATGTTAATGCTGAGGCTATTAGTCCTATGTTGGATATAAGTAATGTAAATGTTCCAATGGTTAAGGTCTCATACAAAAGTAAGACAACAATAAAAATCTATTACCGCACATCGAGTCTATCAGATTGGGTATATTTAGCAGATTTAGATCCAACTAATAACAACACTAAAACGGATTCTTGTATTTTGGATAATCCATCGGAAAGTTATCAAATCAAATTTCAAAACGTTGCTACTAATAATTATGGTCTTGATACTTATATTTATTCCGTAGAGGTCTATAATGTGGATAACCCTTCTATCTGTTATAAACCTAACAACATCAAAGTAGAATCTACTACCTCATCTGCTACTATTACTTGGTCGCAAATAGGTGATAACTCCTCTTGGATAGTCTATTACAAAGAGAGTGTAGCAGATACTTATACTGCATCTGATACTCTTTATACAAAAACTTATAGTTTTCTTACTACCCCTAATACAAGTTATGATATATATATTCAGGCTTTATGTAACACACAAGCAAAATCTAATGTAGAAACTTTTACAACACCTTGTAGTGGTTTAGTTGAAAGTGATTTACCAAAAGTGTGGAATTTCGAATATGGTAATATTGTTTCTTATTCTTCTTCTAATACAACTTATACTTTGCCACAGTGTTGGACACAAATCGGTAGTTTTTATAATAAATATATTCTAACAGATGATACTTGGGCTACATGGGATAATGCTTACGAAGGTTCTAAATGTCTTTCATTATCTGATGATGCTTTTGCTATTCTAACCCCTTTGGATACTTCGCTTAATGTATCTAATCTTCAGTTATCTTTTTATGCTAAGACAAGATATAGTTATTCTATACCGAGTGAATTAACTATCGGCGTTATGACAGATCCAACAGATTCTACTACTTTCACCCCTACTATAACCTTAAATACTGATTATTCTTATCATCATTACACAATCCCAATAGTTTATAATGGCACAGAGACAGCATCTTATATTGCTTTAAGAGGTAGATATGATGTCTGTATAGATAGTCTTGTTTTGAGTATAGCAGATGATTGCACTTCGCCTTTCAATCTAAAAGTTAATAAACTAAGTAATAGCAGTGGTACACTCTCTTGGACACAAGCAGGTAATAATATAACTCAATGGAAAGTATTCTATAAGCAAGCAAATCAAACCGTTTATGATTCCACAAATGTCTTAGATGAAATGAATTATACTTTTACTGATTTAGATCCGAACACCAGTTATGATGTATATATTAAAGCATTGTGTGGTAATAATGAAATAATTTCCGAGACTTATACTTTTACTACTTATTGTGATCCATTGACAATTGAGGATCTACCTTATTTTACTAATTTCGATAGTGATAGCACCGATTCTGTTCCACCTTGCTGGGTAAGGATTACTACTACTTTCTTTACTCCTTCGGCTTATCCTCGTATTCAATCACAAGATATATATTCTTACTCAGGTAATAATAGTTTGGAAATGGGTTCAAATTCTGCTATTGCACTTAGAAGTTATCAAGGCGATGTATCTAATCTACAATTGTCTTTTTATCTTAAACGTTACGGTAGCGGTTCAATAATAATAGGTGTTATGACAGACCTTGAAGATTCTACTACTTTCACTCCTACCGATACAATTGAGAATAATTCTTCGTATCTTTATTATGTTGATTATACACTAATAGAAAAAGATTTCACTACTTATACTCCTAACCCTGAGACCCTGAATTATTATATTGTTTTGATGTCCACAGGTTTAGGTTATTCTACTTGGTATATAGATGATTTGAAGTTAGACAAAAGACCTAATTGTGTTAAACCTGATAGTGTTAAGTTTAGTGATCTTGCAGATACTTCTGTCGAGGTATCTTGGACGCAAAAGGATACTAATACTACTTGGAAAGTGTATTATAAAAAAAGCACAGATAGTGTTTATTTAGAAGAACTTGTAACTGCTGATCCATATATTATCCTAACCAACTTAGAACCTCTTACCACTTACGATGTATATGTTGCAACTATCTGCGATTCCACTTCTCCTTCTACAACATTATATAGTTTCAAAACACTCTGTTCTTCGGAAGAGTTCTGGTTAAGTGTGGACGAACCATATATAGAAGATTTTGAAACCTACGAACAATACGATATACCAGACTGCTGGACTGTTGTATCACAATCGGGTTATCATCCAATGTATGTACAACCAAAGAATTACTGGAATTATGCTTACTCGGGTGAATATAGTTTCTATATACATCTTTCTATGGATAATATTATAGCACTAAGAGAGTTTGCTAATAATCTTGAAGACGTACGTGTGCAATTCTATTACAAATCATCTGGAACTATAGGTGAATTAAAATCAGGTTATGTTACAGATGTAACTGATAAGAATACTTTTGTACCTTTAACAATAGTAAAACCTAACAAAGAATGGTCATTATATACTATTGACTTAGGTGCATTTAGTAATGAATTACAGGGAATAGATAATGCACGTTTGGCTTTTAGTAGTGGTGAAAGTTCATATTCAAATAGTTTTTATATAGATTCTCTTGTCCTATCTCTCTCACCTTCTTGTACAATGCCTACTAATATAAAGACAAGTCAAACAAATGATACCATTACTATTAGTTGGTATTCTACTGCATCATTGTTTAATATTGTTATCAAAGACGATACAGATTCTACGTTTGTTACGCAAAACAATTATACTTCTACTACATTCTCTACCTCTGTATTAGATCCTAATTCGGCTTATACTGTTTATGTTTCGAGTATATGTTCTAATGATACCCTAACAAACAATTATGCTTTCACTACCAATTGTGCGATGATAAATTATAATGATATACCTAAGATGTGGAATTTTGAGAATAATACATATAGTGTAGATTATTATACTTATCCAAAATGTTGGAATATAAATGATTATTATCCTATGGTTACAACATTGGGTGGAGGTAGTAATCATTATTTATATTTCTGCACATTCAACAACACTAATATTTATGCAACACTCCCACAAATAGATATATCAAACGTACAAATAGATACCTTAACACTCTCATTCTCTGCTTATAGTCCTAGTTATGCTGCTACTAGTACTACTATGTGTATAGGCGTAATGACAGATCCAACCGATGATTCTACTTTTATTCTTGTTGATAGCGTGCAATTGTCTACTTCTAATCATACATACAATATTCCATTGTCTTCATATACAGGTAATGGATCTTATATAGCCTTTATGTCTAATAATATAGTAGCGTATATGGATAATGTAAAATTAGAATTTATCACACCGACTATTGACACTATCGTTCCACCTGCACCATGTAATAAGCCAACAAGTCTTAATGTATCTTCAACTTACAATTCTATTACTTTGTCTTGGTCAGGTACTGCTGATAAATATGATATTCAATTATCCGATAATGATATACAAACTATTACAACTAATACTTATACATTTACTGATTTATATCCTAATACTATTTATACCGTTAAGGTTCGTTCTGTTTGCGATGATACTGTATCTAATTGGACAAAAGCAACTATCAAAACTGCTGATTCAAGTAGTTTAATAGATGTAGTTAATAATAATATTGATGTTATTCTTTATCCAAATCCTACTACAACTAATGTTAGTTTGGAAATAAAAAATCTAAACGACAAAGCAGATATTTTTATTACTGATATTAATGGTAAAACCATCTATAAAACTACTTACACTCCTACTAATTCATTTATAATACTTCCTACAAATAATTACACGATAGGTGTTTATTATATAAAAATCATTAGTGGTAATATTATTAAGACAGTAAGTTTAATAAAGAATTAAAAAATATATATAGGGTATAGTTAGTCGTACGGAAAAAAATGTGTATTTAGTTATTAAAATAAAATCAGTAATCGTCAGAATAAAATCAGTAATTATTTGAATAAAATCAGTAATCAGTAAAATATTATCAGTAATTATTTTGATAAAATAAGACATCTATTAAGGATTAATTTTAATAAAATTCATTTTTTTTTGCAAAATTATTTGGTCGTTTGCATCTTTGTTTGTAGATTTGCAAACTGAAAAATAAATAAGATTATAGAAAAAAGAAAAAAACTAACAAAAGCAAAAGAGAAAAAATTAAATGTATAACTAATACTTTTTACACAAATGAAAAAAACACTTTTAACATGGCTTATTGCTATATTTATAGCGTTAAGCGGTTACTCACAGGAAAACATTACCGTTACTATCGGTGGTGAGACTCCTTCGGTAACCAGTCAGTATGTACCTATGTATACATACTTTAACAACTCCTACTCGCAGACCGTTTATCTGGCTGACGAGATTGGAGCAGGTGGAACTATTTCCGCTATCTCATATTATTTAAATAGTCATTCATCTGCATCGCCAGGTAAGATTGTTCCTATAAAGATCTATATGGTTGCATCAGATGAGTCATTGATTAATGCAAATAATTATTTGGAATCAACAGATCCTTCATTCAAATTAGTTTATGATGGTAATTTTGATTTAGGCTCAGACGTTGGTTGGAAACAAATTACTTTGGATTCATCTTTCACATTACCTATTGGTAAGAACTTAATTATTGCTGTTGAAGCATATATGGGTAGTTATTTCTCATCTCCTTTCTGGGGAACATACACTACAACGAATCAAAGTGGTTGTGCGTATAATGATAGTTATATGCCATCTTTTATCAATAGTTCTACTGCTTCTTCACCTGCTATCAAAATATCTATGGTTTCTTCGGGTGAGACATTTTGCTATGCTGTTAAGAACGTTCAGGACAGTGTTTTAGATGCTACATCTGTTAATGTTTGGTGGAATGAGAGTGAGGAAACTACTGGTTATCAATATCAATTGAAAACTTCTAAAGGTACTTGGGATGAGACTATTACAGACGTTAATGATACTACGGTTGAATTGACAGGCCTTACACCTAATACTACTTATAATTTTAGGGTTCGTAATGTTTGTTCATCGGATTCTTATTCTGCTTGGAGAAGCATAACTTTCAAAACTGCTTGTGCTTTAATGACCGAAACAGATCTTCCATACGAATTAAATATTGCTGACGAAGAGACAGGTACAGGTGCATTACCTTCTTGTTGGACAAGACTTAATACAACTAATATTAATTATCCATCATTAAAGTCTTCAGGTTTGTATTTCTATTACAAAAATGCTGTGGCAATGAATGGTTACACAGGTGATATATCTGCTTTGCAATTATCATTTTTGGCTTATCCAGGTGGTACATCTGCAAGTTATGGCAGTATCGAAGTTGGTATTCAAACAGACTTAACTAACGATTCTACATATACTTCTATTATGACTATCAATGCTACGGATTTGAATAGTACTTGGAATCAAGTTGAAGTACCTTTCACTGATTATGAGATATCTGATGATGTAGAGACTTATTATGTAGTTATTAAGCATAATGAGAATGGTGGTGGTTGGTATTGGTATTTGAAAGATATCGTATTGGATTACACTCCTGATTGTTTGCATGCTACTAACTTAAAGTTGGCTGCTATTACATCTGAGAGTGCTACACTTACTTGGTCTGCTGCTGATGAAACAATGGATTTCAGTATTTATTATTGGCTTGAAGATAATCCTACTGATACATTATCAATAGAGAATATTACTGATACAACAGTTGAATTAACAGGTTTATCGGCTCAACAATATTATGATTTCTATATTGTTACTAACTGCGGCGAGAAAAGTCCTAAGACAATGATTTATTCATTCCTTACTAAATGTGATGCTGTTGTAGTAACAGGACAGAATCCATTTATTGCTAATTTTTCTAATGATATTGATATGTCTTGTTGGGAGACAGATAATTGGTATACTTCTTCATACAATGGATTTGCATACACTGATTATGAGGGAGATCTTACTCTACCATTATTAAATATAGATGATGTACCAACTCCTTATCTAAAAGTTACACACCAAAACGAGAATTGCACATTAGATGTTTATTATCGTGTATCGGGTAATGATTGGACTAAATTGATTACTTTGGATAAAGCAATAGATTCTGTAACAGATATAGTTGCATTACCTGAGCCATCTACTTTGTATGAGATCAAGATAACTAATACAGAGGAAGAGAGTTCATATATATATTATATATCTGTATATCATGAGGAGAACCCACCTGCATGCGATAAAGCAAAGAACGTTTCTGCAGAGGTTTCACCAACAAGTGCTACTATTACTTGGTCTCAACCTGGTGATGAAGCAGCATCTTGGATACTTTATTATAAGACAAGTGAGGATGCAACATACACTGCAACAGAGGATTTAGCAGACACTACTTACACCTTAACCGTTAATCCACAGACTACATATAATGTTTATGTTGTTACTGTTTGCGGAGATAATGAAAATAACTATCCTACTTCTAATGTACTTACATTCACTACTCCATGTAATGGTTTATTATTATCAGACTTGCCTAAGACTTGGGATTTGGATTCTAATAATGTTACTATGGGAACAGGTTATGATACATATTTATTCCCAGAGTGTTGGCAAAGAATAACAGGTGGTAACAACTATCCTGTTGTAAATAGTTGGGCGTCATATAGTGGAAGTTATTCTATGAACTTCTATGGCGTTTATAATGGTCTATATGCTATACTTCCATACGTTGATAATACAAGTGTTGCATTAAACGAGTTACAAGTTTCATTATATGCTAAGAACGATTATTACTACGATGGTAAGGTAACGATTGGTATAATGACTAACCCTAGTGATAAATCTACATTTATTGCTATTGATAGTGCAGATATAAATACTACTTTCCAAGCATACGAATTTTCATTGGCTTCTTATACTGGTGAAGGTGGATATATTGCTATTAGGGTTACAGGTGATAGTTATTCAGATGTATATGTTGATGATATTACATTACAAAAGGCTCCTGATTGTGTCAAACCTCAAGGTGTTGCTGCAAGTAATCTTACTACTACTTCTGCTACAATTACTTGGGCTCAAGGTGGTACAGTATCTTCTTGGAACTTATATTATAAAGAAGAAAGTGCAGACAATTATACAAAAGTTGAGAACTTAACTCAGATGACTTACGATTTATCATCTCTAACAAATAGCACTAATTACAATGTTTATGTTGAGGCTATCTGTACTGATACTTTGTTAGCAAGTAATCCTATTACATTCCAAACACTTTGCGATCCTCTAACATTGGCAGATTTACCATACACTATGGATTTTGAAGATGCACCATCATATTCACTTCCTTTGTGTTGGGTTGCTGCTCCTGCTTATTCTACTTATCCACAAGTATATAATTATGCAGGTTACGCATACGCTGGTAGCAAATCTTTGGTACTTGAATACAATTGCGGTGTTGCATTAAAAGCATATCAAGGTGATGTATCCCAACTTCAATTATCTTTCTTTGCTGCACCAGGATATAATTCTGTTTCATACGGAAGTATCGAGGTAGGTGTTCAAACTGATTTATCAGATGAGACTACTTATCAATCAGTTCAGGCTTTCAACGCATCTACTTGGGAAGACGATGGTTATGCTAAACTAATCGTTCCTTTGGATACTATCGAGGCTGATGAGAATACAACATATTATGTAATTATCAAACATAATGAGCCTTATAACAATGGATATCCTTGGTATGTTGATAACGTAACATTAGAGGTTAAACCTTCTTGTGCAGAGGTTACTAAGGTTGCTGTTAGCAATATTACAGCAGAGACTGTTACTGTTACATGGCATCAACCAGATGAGAGTGATTCTTGGACAGTATTCTACAAGACAGAAGATGAACAAGATTATCAATCAGCAGACGCTACAGATACTACAATTACATTAACAGGCTTAACACCTCAAACTAATTACACTCTATACGTTCAAACTAATTGTACAGGTGATCAACCTTCTTCTACTCCTATTACATTCCGTACAGGTTGTCCTGATGATGGTATAACAATTACTAATGAAGCACCTTACGAACAAGACTTCGAGGGAGAGGAAGGTGATTTTCCTGATTGTTGGTTAAAACTTAATACTTCTACAAGTTACACAACAGGTTATTACACTACTACTTCTCCATCTGGTTATAGTTGTTTGTATATCAAAGCCACTGGCGATGCTAATCAACCTATTGTTATCTTACCTAAATTTACTAATAATATATCTACCTTAAGAATTAGTTTCTACACTAAAGCAGAGAGTACTTCTCATTCAGGTGTATTAGAAGTAGGTTACTTAACAGACGTTAATAATTCAAGTACATTTGTTGTTTTGGATACTGTTCCTATGATTCAAGGTTCTTGGGAGCAATATAATAAGGATTTGGATGAATATACAGATCAATTAACAGACGTAGAAAACGCACGTTTAGCATTGCGTCAAAATACTACTTTATCTTATTCTTGGTATTACTATGGAGTTGATGATTTGAAAGTTAGTTTAATTCCTGCTTGTAAAGAGGCTACTAATCTTGCAGTAAATAATGTTACTTCTGACGGTGCTACTATTTCTTGGAAACAAGGTGGTGAGACAGTTACTTCTTGGACAGTTAAGTACAGAGAAAAAGATGCAACTGATTGGGAAGAAGAGACTTCTATCAATGCAGATACTACTGCTAACCTAACAGGTTTAACCCCTGCTACTGAATACGAAGTTTATATCGAAGGTGAATGTTCTGATGCAGAAGGTACTAATCCTTCTTCTGCTACTATTACTTTCACTACCGCTTGTACAGCATTTACTATTACAAGTGATGAGACTTATACACAAGATTTCGAAAATGCTGCTTTAGAGGCCGACGTACCTAATTGTTGGTTCAAAGTCGTAGAGACTGCTCTTACGCAACTTAGTGGAATAGGTGGATATGCTGCTAACAATGGTGAGTATTCACTTATCTTAAAAGCAAGTTCATCATGCAAACAACCTATGGTCGCTTTACCAGAATTTACTAATGATTTGACTGAATTAAGAGTTAAATTCTATGCTAAAGCAGAGAATACTACTGCATCTGGTGATTTGGAATTTGGTTATATAACTGATATTAATGATGCTTCTACATTTGTTGTATTGAAAACTATACCTCCTACATCTACTCTTTGGACAGAATACAAAGTAGATTTGAATGCATACGATTCATTATTAACAGGTGTTACTTCTGCTCGTTTAGCATTCCGTCATAATGATATCAATTTACCTTCATCTTGGTACTATTACGCAATTGATGATTTGCAAGTTATATTGACTCCTGCTTGTCAAGAGCCATCTAACATAACAGTAGATAGTATAACAGCCGAAAGTGCTACTATTACTTGGTCTTCTAATGCTTCTACTTTCAACGTTACTATTACCGAAGATGGTAACACAGTTGCAACCGAGACTAATCTTAACTCACACACTTACACTGCTACTAACTTAAATTCAAGTACAACATATAAGGTTTATGTAGAGAGTGTTTGCGATGATGGTTCTACAACAGAATCTGATTCTGCTACATTTACTACTGATTGCGGTTCTATCGTAGTTACTAACACTTCTGCTTGGGATGCTAACTTATCTGCTATTAGTTGCTGGACTATGGATTACACATCTTATTGGTATACAAACGGCACTGCATTAGTACACGAATACGGAGTAGATGGTCCAGATCCTGATGATATCTATACTCCTATAGTTGATATATCTAATGTTACCACTCCTGCACTTGCATTAACATATACATTAAAGGATTATGAGAATTCTAATATTGTTAATACTCTAACTATCCTTTATCGTGCTGATACTACAAGTGATTGGACTGAATTGAAATCATATAGCACTCTTGTTACTAACGCAGTTGATACAATAGCATTACCTAGTAAATCAGCAACATATCAAATAAATGTACGTTGGTCTAATTACAATATCGATGCAGACGGTGCAAAGATTAGTAGTTTTATAATATTCAATAATTCTACTGATACCACTACTCCTGCTGCTCCTTGCGATGCACCTACATCATTAACAGCAAGTAACATATCGCAAACTTCTGCTACTATTACTTGGGTAGGAACAGCAAGTAGTTATGATGTACAGTTGAATAATGGTAATATCGAGAACGTTACCACTACTACTAAGCAATTAACCGAACTTACTGCTAACACTACTTACACAGTTAAGGTTCGTTCTAATTGTGGTACAACGACTTCTGATTGGGTAACGACTACATTTACAACCTTAGAAGACGCTCCTGCACCTTGCAATACTCCTACTAACTTAGAGGTTGTTGCTACTTCTAATTCCTTGACATTATCTTGGTCTGGAACGGCTGCTAAGTATGATGTTCAGTTGAATGATGGTGAAATACAGACTGTTGAGCAAACTATTTACACATTTGCTAACCTTACACCATCTACTACTTATAATCTAAAAGTACGTTCTAACTGCACTGAGACAGTATCTGATTGGGCTTCTATAATAGGTACAACCAACGCAGAGGCTACAGGCGATCAAGATCCAGTTGTTACAACTACTTCTGCAACTGCTACTGAGACTACTGCTACTTTGAATGCTGTTGTAAGCGTTAATAACAACACTATTACTGAGTCTGGTTTCAAATACAGACAAATGGGTAATACTGACTGGATTAACGTAACGGCAGAGATAGAAGCAAGTGGTATTATGAGTGCAGACATAGACGGTTTAACAGCAGAGACGACTTACGAGTACAAAGCATACGCTACAACTGATAAGGGTACATTTGAGGGTGTTGTTAAGACATTCGAGACTCAGCCAAGCGGTTTAACAGATGCAGAGAACTCTATGAATGTTCTTACTTATCCTAACCCTACAACTACGGATGCAACATTAGAAATCAAAGGCTTAACCGAAGATGCTAATGTATTCGTTATGGACGTTAATGGTAAGGTAGTATACAGAACAGTTTACACTGCTAATCAACCATCTATGAAGATATCTACAAGTGATTTGTCAGCAGGTGTTTATTACATTAAGGTAACAAATTCCTCAATGACAAAGACACAAACCCTAATCAAGCAATAGTTGCAAAAACAGCAATAAAAATTGATTAATAATCATTTAATGGTGAGATACTTGTAATAGGGCGTCTCACCATTTTCTTTTATTTTTATATCATTACGCACCCTTAAAATATAGTTTAATCTTATCCAAATAATTACTGATTTTATTCAAATAATTACTGATAATATTTTATTAATTACTGATTTTATCAAAATGATTACTGATTTTATTTTGCTGATTACTGATAATAATGATTAGTGAGGGCGTATAAGGTATTTTGTGTAATGTTTTTGAACAAAAAAGTAACAACTCTGTTACAATATTCTTTGTATTTATGCGTTTTTAGAGCAAATATTTTCAAGATTATGGATGAAATACTCATTGTAGATCACGTTTCCAAATCGTACAAAACAAAAGTTGCTTTAGACGATGTTAGTCTAAAGGTTCAAAAAGGCGATGTCTTCGGTTTGTTAGGTCCAAACGGAGCAGGAAAAACCACACTTATTCGTATTATTAATCAAATATTTTCACCCGATAAAGGTGAATTATTTTTTAATGGCGAACGACTTTCAGAAAAACACATTCAAAAGATTGGCTATCTGCCAGAAGAGAGAGGTCTTTACAAAAAAATGAAAGTTGGCGAACAAGCACTTTATCTTGCTCAGTTGAAAGGTATGAAGGCTAACGATGCGAAGAAAGCCCTTGACTATTGGTTTGCAAAATTTGAGATATCATCGTGGTACAACAAGAAAGTGCAAGAACTTTCTAAGGGAATGCAACAAAAAGTTCAGTTCATTACAACTGTTATGCATTCGCCTGAATTACTTATCTTTGACGAACCTTTTAGTGGTTTCGATCCTTTGAATACTGATATGTTGAAAAACGAGATTTTGGACTTATCTCGCAAAGGTGCTACCATTATATTTTCCACTCATAATATGGAAAGTGTGGAGCAAATATGCGATAAGATAGCACTTATCAATTCTTCGCATTTGGTATTGGAAGGTAGTGTAAGGGATGTTAAGCAACGATTCAAAAAGTTTGAATATGAAATCGTTATATCGGGTGATTATAATGACAACTTGCTTATCGAGGGTGTTAGCCTAATAGACCAAACTACTAGCAACGGCAATACTGTTTTGAAAGTAAAGATAGACAAAGGTAAGAACGCAGACTTATTGTCTAACATATTGAAATACACCGATATCATCTCCTACAAAGAGATCCTACCGAGTATGAACGAGATATTTATCACAACAATTAAGAACACAAAATGAACAAGTTATTAATAATCATAAAGCGAGAGTACTTATCAAAAGTAAAGAAAAAATCGTTTATCGCCCTAACCATCTTAGGTCCTATTTTATTGGTTTTGTTGATGGTATTGCCAACACTTTTGGTGGAAAACTCTATGAGTAGTTATAATATCGAAGTGGTAGATTCTACTCCAAAAACAGTAATCGAGGGTGATACTATATCTTTTTTCGAGGGTAAGTACAAAAGTAATGAGATTGCCAAATTCTCTTATAATAGGGATGTTGTCAAAGCACAAGAAAAGTTAAAAAAAGGTGAGGTTGATATGGTAGTTGAGATAGTTAAGTCGAACGATAAACCACCTATCAAAGCCTTTTATTACATTGCTGACAACGAACCGAGTGTGGAGGCAAAAGAAGAAGTAACCCAACAGACACAACAAATCTTTAAGAACTCACTTCTAATGGTCTCTTACAATATGTCAAGAGAGGATATCGCAATGATTAATAACCCTCAGATAGACACTTACATAACCAACATAAATACAGGTGAAGAGTCATTCTCTACCCTAAAAATGGTCTTAGGTGGTGTATTAGGTCTTATGATTTATTGTTTTATCTTCTTGTTTGGTGGACAGATTATGCGTTCTGTTAGTGAGGAAAAGGGTTCTCGTATTATTGAAGTGCTGATATCGAGTGTTAAGAGTATAGATTTGTTTTTTGGTAAGATAATTGCCGTAGCCTTAGTGGGTTTGACACAATTTGCATTGTGGATTGTACTGTCTTTGATATTGGTTACAGGGGTTAAGATAGCACAACCTGACCTTTTCAAAACACAAGACCAACAAAAAATAGAATTAACCGACAGAGTTATCTCGGCAGATAAACTTGATACCTTAGATATGGACAGCAACACTACAAATCAAATAATGAAAGAAATTACATCTATCAATTTCCCATTGATTCTAAGTATGTTTGCTATTTATTTCTTACTTGGATACTTGCTTTACGGTGCTTTGTTCGGTGCTGTGGGTTCTTTGGTAGACGAGGACGCAGATGCAAGTCAGTTCTCCTTACCGCTAACCGTTCCATTCATATTTGCTATTGTTTGTTTGCCTATGGTGATGAGCGATCCCTCATCTTCTGTCGCTACTTGGTTGAGTATCATTCCTTTTACCTCACCTGTAACTATGCTTGTAAGGATTCCATTTGGTGTTCCTACATGGCAAGTATTACTTTCGATAGGTTTGTTGCTTTTGACTATGATAATATGTATGCGAGTTGCGTCAAGGATTTATCGTAAGGGTATCTTAGTCTATGGCAAACAGATACAATACAAGGACTTATTCTCTTGGTTGAAAAAGAATTAGCAAAACAACTATCAACCAAACAACATAACATAACCAAACTATAAGACACAAAAAAAGCATCAAATCACTTTGATGCTTTTCCTTTTCTAAAAGAAAACTGATTACATAGTAATAGTTTTAACTTTTGTTCTCAAAGAATTAACAACTGATTTGTATTCTCCAGTTGCACAATCTTTAACAGAGTTCTCTTGATCTCTTGATTGAGCCTTTAACTCTTTGTAAGCTTTCATTTGTTTTGCACCAGCATCTTTATCTCTTTTTGCAACTTCTAATTTAGCAACGTAAGCAGAGAAAGCAGCAACTTTTGCTTTGCAAGGATCTTCTGCCTTAGTTTCTGTCTTAGTAGTTGTTTTTGTGTCTTTTGCTGTTGCTTTTGTAGATGTGCTCTTCTTAGCAGGTGCCTCAGCAACTGGCTCTTCTACTGGTTGTTCTTCTGTTACTGTTGCTTCAACTTGCTCAGTTACAGTCTCTGGAGTACTTTCTGTAGTTGTTTCTGCATTTTTGTTTCCTCCACAAGCAGTCATTAATGCTACAACTGCTACTCCTAATAACAAATGTCTGATTTTCATCGTCTTGAAATTTTTTAATTAATTAATTAAACTTTTTATACTTTAAGTATCTTTTTTTCAAAAGGCAAAGTTACAACAAAAAAATCAATAAAGACCTTTTTTTGCTGAAAAAAATTCATTTTTATTCTTTATCCTCTGATTTATTTATAATTAAATCTTGTTCTTTGATTGACTCTTGATGTATTATTTCGTACAATTCCTTAACAAATGCCACATTCAAATCGGATTTTTTAGCATTTTCCAACACATTATCCAATACTTTCTGCCATCTATCAGCCTGATAAATGATTATCTTCTCATCCTTTTTTATCTTTGCTATCTCCCTGCTTACCTGCATTCTATCCCTAAGGGCTCTAATTATCGTGTCGTCTATATCATCTATCTGCCCACGCAACGAATTAATCTTCTTATCCACCAATGAAAACGTATTATTCAAATTTGGTAACGACCCAAGTAACGAAGATAACTGCTTAATATCCAATTGTTGCTTAGCGTCTGTCAAAGCCTTAGATGGATTAATATGCGTCTCTATCATCAGTCCCTCAAAACCAATAGACACCGCTGTCGTTACTATATCCTTTACATATAAATTATCTCCTGCTATATGCGAAGGGTCACAGATAATCGGTATATCACCTCTCAACTGCTTCAACTCCAATGGTATCCGCCATAAAGGACTCTGCCTATACCTATTATATTCAGTAGAAAAACCCCTATGAATAGCCATCACGCTCTTTATACCATGCTTTTCCAACCTCTCAATAGCCCCTAACCACAAGTCAACATCTGGATTCAAAGGGTTCTTTACCATCACCGTCATCTTACTGTCCTGCAACGCAGTAGCAATATCCTCCACAATAAACGGATTCTGCGTAGTTCTCGCCCCTATCCATACAGCATCGAAATCATTTTCCTCGCATATCTGTGCTGTGTATGGACTCGTTACCTCAGTACAAATCCTTAGACCAAAGTCTTTCTTTACCCTCTTTAACCATTCTATTCCACTTTCCTTAACTCCCTCGAAATTATTTGGATGAGTGCGTGGTTTCCATAGTCCTGCCCTGAAATAATCCACACCCAAATCCTTTAACATCTGAGCCGAAGAATACACTTGTTCAAAAGACTCTGCACTACAAGGACCGCATACTAATAACATACTAATTGATACTTATCGCTATTTTCTCTTTTAACGTTGGAGAATAGAACTCCTCGGACAAGGAGTATTTAATTATCGCATCTACTACATCCTCAGAAGGACGCTCCTCTTTTCTTTCCTCTATCTGTAAGTCTGTCTCCCAGAGACTCAACTTAGAAAAAATGTAAAACTTTTCCATTTCTGTTTCTTTTCCTTTTGAAATCAAACTTACTCCAATAACGCAAAATTTATTCTCTTATTGTATAAAAGTGAAAAGAAAAATGTCAGAAATAAAAAATCTATCTCCTTACTCCTGACACCAAAAATAAAAATGATGAAAATGAAAATACTCAATTATTTAGTAGACAGAGACATAGAATATTCATCTGCCAACCTTCTCATATTAATCAACGCATAACGCATTCTTCCCAATGCCGTATTAATACTAACACCCGTTTTCTCTGCAATTTCCTTAAAAGACATATCAGCATAATGTCTCATAATCAATACTCTACGCTGTTCTTTTGGTAATTGTTTGATAAGAAAACGAATATTTGCATAGACCTGTCCCCTAATCATCTCGTCCTCCTTAGTCAAATCAGGGTGATGCATAACGTCAAACAAATTATACTCATCGTTAGAATAAACCATACGGAACCTCTGATTCTTCCTAACGTTGTCTATTACAAGATTATGAGCAATTCGCATAACCCATTGAATAAACTTACCTTCATCGTGATACGATTTACTTTTAAGGGTATTAATTACTTTGATAAAAGTGTCTTGGAATATATCATCTGCCAAAGATTTGTCCTTAACCAAAGACATAATATAATTGAACACCTTTTGCTGATGACGTTCCAACAAGGTCTGAAACACCTCTTGCTCTCCGTTTTGATAAGCCTCTACGAGTTCATTATCTGTTCTTTTATCTATGCTTGCCATATAATATTATTCTATTGTTATTTATACAATAATCAAAAAATAATATTTTTTCTTCATATTTATTTTTAGTTTTCCTTGTTATGTATCGTTTGCAAAATTACACAATTTTTCTAAATTAACAAACTTTTTTCTGTCTTTTTTTATTTTATTTTCACTTTTTTGCGTTATTCTCTAATAATAGATAACTTTTTTGTCCTCTTTTCATAATTTATTTTTCCTTTTTTACGCCTAATAATAACGTCCTCTCCCTCTCCTAAATCAACATTTTTCTCTTTCTCGCTCTCTTTTTCCTTATATCACTCCCCTTAAAAACAATATCACTATTCCCTAAAACGTCTTCACTATTCATTAAATTCTTTTCAC
>CAVAII010000099.1:0-10736 GCA_963588535.1 Erysipelotrichaceae bacterium
AGAAGTTACCGTTGAAACCGCTCACAAACTTGGTTTATTAACGGAAGAGTTTGAAAAAATCAAAGAATATTTAGGCGGAAGAACACCTAATTTTACTGAATTAAGTATTTACTCTGTTATGTGGAGCGAGCATGCTTCATATAAGAATAGTATTAATTGGATAAAGACTTTGCCAAAAGAAGGTAAGCAAATGTTGGTTAAGCCAGGCGAGGAAAACGCTGGTATGGTCGATGTTGGAGAGGGTAGAGCATGCGTATTTAAGATCGAGAGTCATAATCACCCTTGTGCAGTAGAGCCTTTCCAAGGTGCAGCAACGGGAGTTGGAGGTATCAATCGTGATATCTTTACTATGGGTGCAAGACCTATCGCTCAGTTGAATGCTTTGCGTTTCGGTTCGCTTTCATCCAAACACTCCAAACGCTTATTCAAAGGTACCGTAGAGGGTATCTCTCACTATGGTAACTCGTTTGGTGTGCCTGTCTTGGGTGGAGAAGTGTTCTTTGACGAATGCTTTGAGTACAATCCTTTGGTTAATGCCATGAGTGTTGGTATTATGAAGAAGGAAGATTTGATATCTGCTATTGCCAAAGGTAAGGGTAATCCTGTTTATATAGTTGGTTCTGCCACAGGTAAGGATGGTATACACGGGGCAACGTTTGCTTCTGCCGATGTAACGGAGAATTCTGCCGAGGATATACCTTCTATTCAGGTTGGCGACCCATTCCAAGAGAAATTGTTAATGGAAGCCTCTTTGGAGTTAGGTAAGAGCGGTGCTATTGTAGGTATGCAAGATATGGGTGCTGCTGGTATTATCTGCTCTACTTCAGAGATGAGTGAGAAGGGTGGTTCGGGTATGCGAATCAATTTGGATGAGGTACCTTTGAGACAGCAAAATATCGAGGCTTGGGAAATACTTCTTTCCGAGAGTCAAGAGCGTATGTTAGTTGTAGCAAAACAAGGACAAGAAAAGATAGTAGAGGATATATTCCAGAAATGGGATTTGAATTGTAAGAAGATAGGTGAGGTAATAGACGAAGATATGCTTTACTTCTATTGGAAAGGTGAGTTAGTTGCACAAGTTCCTGCTTCTTCCTTAGTACTTGGTGGCGGTGCTCCTCGTTATAATAGAGAATATACAGAGCCTGCTTATTATTCACATCGCAAAGATTTCAAAATGGATACTATTAAAGAGCCAACGATTAGCGAAGCAAAAGAGATTGCTAAACAAATGGCAAAGAATCCTAACTTGGCTTCTAAACGTTGGGTAATAGAGCAGTACGATACAATGGTAGGTACTCGTAATATGACAACTAATCGTCCTGCTGATAGTGGTGTGGCTAATGTTAAAGGGTCGCATAATGGTATTGCTATGACTTGTGATTGCAATTCAAGATATGTTTATTCCGATCCTTTCATCGGTACAGAGATGGCAGTTGCAGAGGCTTCTCGTAATATAGTTTGTACGGGTGGAGAGCCTTTGGCAGTAACTAATTGCTGTAACTTTGGTAACCCTTACAATCCAGAAATATATTGGCAGTTTGTTAATGCCGTTAAGGGTATGAGTGAGGCATGTAAGAAATTCTCTACTCCTGTTACAGGAGGTAATGTATCCTTCTATAATCAAGCCTCAATGAATGGAGAAGTAGAGGCTGTTATGCCTTCTCCTGTAATTGGTATGATAGGTACGGTAGATAAGGAGAACCAAATGGGATTAGATTTCAAACAAGCAGGACAAAATATATATTTGTTGGGTGAGGTTGTAGATGATATCAATTCTTCGGAGTATTTGTACGCTTATCACAAAGTTAAACTAAGTGATGTTCCTTATTTTGATATGGACAAAGAGTACGAATTGCAACAAGCCGTTAAGCAATTAATCAAATCCAAACTTGTATTCTCTGCTCACGATGTTTCTGACGGTGGTTTGTTTATGAACTTGTTAGAGAGCGGTATGGTTAGAGGATTAGGCTTTGATATCAAATCAATAGACAGTGTTCGTTTGGATAGTTTCTTGTTTGGTGAGTCTCAATCGAGAGTTGTACTTACAATAGATGAGAATAAGAAACAAGCATTCGAAGAGATACTTTCTAAACATAATGTTCCTTATCATATAATAGGTAAGACAACAGACGGCGAAATTAAGGTAGATAACGAGTCCTTTGGTTGTGTAGATTGCTTTAAGCAAGTATATGACAATGTAATAGGACAAGAAATGGAGAAATAAAAAAGAGAAATGAAGAATATAGTTTTAAGCATAGTAGTTTTGTTGTTTTCTTGTTCTGTTTTTGCACAAAATGGACAAGGAGGTCTAACGACAAATGATCTAAATAAGATAAAGAAGGCTTATCAAAAAGAAGGTAGCGTTAATAAGGCGTTAAGCAAAGTAATTGCTAACAATGATATTCGCAAATTGGCTATCAATCCTAACAACAAACTTAATGTTAATGGAGAGTTTTCTCACAAAGTAATCAACAAAGGTATTACAGACCAAAAACAAAGTGGTCGTTGTTGGATGTTTAGTGGCTTTAACGTATTGCGTAACGAGATGATAAGAAATTACAACTTGGGTGCTTTCGAATTATCTCAAAATTATTTGTTCTTCTACGATCAATTAGAGAAGAGTAATCTATTCCTTTCTTTGATTATCAAGCACAAAGACGAAGAACTTACAAGCAAGAATAATGAGTGGCTATTGAAGAACGTACTTTCTGACGGCGGTACTTTCTGTGGAGTTATGGATTTGGTAACTAAGTATGGTGTTGTACCTTCTACTGTTGTGCCGGAGACATATAATTCTAATAATACGAGCAGAATAGACAACTTAATTACTTTGAAGTTAAAGGAAGACGCTTTGGAGTTAAGAAGTATGAAGTCTAATTGGGAGAATCGTAAGATAGAGATGTTAGCCGAGGTATATAAGATGTTAGTTATGGCGTATGGTGAGCCTATTACGGAATTTACCTACACTCTAAAAGATAAAGACGGCAAAGTTATAGCCAATAATGAGAAATTTACTCCAAAGAGTTTCTATGATAAGTTTATCGGTATAGATCTACAGAACACATACGTTATGCTAATGAATGATCCTTCTCGTGATTACTACAAACTATATGAGATAGAGAACGATAGACACACAATGGACGGACATAATTGGCAGTTTATCAATCTTCCAATAGAGGATATAAAGACTTGTGCTATCAACTCTATAAAGGATTCTACTTTGATGTATTTTTCTTGTGATGTTGGCAAGAGTTTGGACGCCGATGCAGGTACTTTGGATTTGAATAACTTTGATTATGAAACACTTTTCGGAGTTAAATTCGGTATGGACAAAAAACAAAGGATTCAAACCTTTGCTTCGGGTTCTTCTCACGCAATGACTTTGATGGCAGTCGATATAGATTCTACTACTAACAAGACTAACAAATGGATGGTAGAGAATTCTTGGGGTGCTAACTCTGGTTATCAAGGTCATTTGATTATGACAGACGAGTGGTTTAACGAATATATGTTTAGATTGGTAGTTGAGAAGAAATATGTTCCACAAAACATCTTGGACATATTGAAACAAAAACCAATTATGTTACCTGCTTGGGATCCTATGTTTAGTGTAGAAGATGCTAATGTAAACAACTAAACAATAAAGGAGTTATGCTGTTAGCCGTATATAACAAATTACAGAAAATCTCCCTCTTTATTATTAGTTGGTTTAGTTTCAATGTATCGTATGCACAAGAGCCAGTAGAGACGCAAGATCAAACAGCCTTAGAGTTGGTAGATACTCTTGCCTCTGATAACACTCAAACAGACGATTCACAAGAATACGACTTAGAATCCGAGATTATAGAGGCACAGACCGATGAGGCTCAGACAAGTGTGGATATTATTAACAATATCTTAGATATAAAGGACGAAATAGAACAAGAGGATAGTTTGGTCTCGCACTTTGCTATGTATAGTGGTGAGAATAATATCGTTGAGTACGATGATAGCGAACAGAATATAATGACTCAAAAGTTTGATGTCGTTAAGGCAAAGGACGATGAGGGTTATGATTTTACTTTTATTCGTCAAACTATCTTTAATGATAATCGTAAGGCTTGGGACTATAAGTACGAAAGGATTTATAATCAAGATGGCAAACTGATTTACTTTGCTCGCCGATACAATACCTATAATTCTACTTGTGCAGAAGTTGCTTTTGAGACAAGTGGTTATTATTACACCGAGAGTGGGCAATTAGTAAAGAAAACATACGAGATATACGACTCTAACAATCAACCTTTGGATTTGGATAATTGCTGGATGGAGAGAGAAATATATGACAAGTACTCTACTTATCAAGAATTTATAGACAAATACCCGATGCAATTGTAATGTTACTAACAATAGATAGAGGAAATACTAAAGACAAGTTTGCTCTTTTTGACAAACAGACACTGGTTTTGGATTCTGATAGTCCAAAGTGGGTAGAGTATTGGTCCTCTTCTATGTTATTTTCTGTTACAACCGAAGACAAGGAAAGTAGAAAAAATACGCCAAAACTATCTTTTGATAATGATGTTTCTTTATCTACCCTTAGTCAATTCTTTGTTGATAATAGATACAGGATTGATAATTGTGTCTTCTGCTCGGTAAGAAACAATCAGACAAATAATAATTTCTTACAACTAATATCCAAATATTTCCCTTCTACTCAACTAACTATCCAAACACCTTTGCCTATAAAGAATATGTATAAGGTAAAGACTTTGGGAATGGATCGTTTGGCTGCCATAATAGGAGCGAAGGATTTGTTTGGTAATAATGTCCTGGTTATAGATGCAGGCACTTGTCTAACGTTCGATTATTTGGATAAGGCGGATTGCTACTTAGGGGGAAGTATTTCACCAGGTATTCAAATGAAATATGAGAGTCTACATAATTTTACGGACAATTTGCCGTTAATTAATAACGTAGACCAAGTGGATTTGATAGGCAATGATACCGATACTGCTATCAAAAGTGGTGTTATCAATGGTACGATAGGGGAGATAAAACAAATGATAAGCCTTTATAGAGAAAGATTCTCTGGTATAAAAGTTGTTATGACTGGTGGTGATAGCAAATTTATCAAATCATTTCTCGATAAGGATATAGAGATAGAAAAAAATCTTATTTTTAGAGGACTGAAAAAAATATTTGAATTTAATGAGAAGAATATCAACTAAAATATTATCCGTTTTGATAATAGTTGTCTGCACAACTATTCTACAAGACCTAAGAGCACAATATACTCTATCCTCACCTTATTCTCGTTTTGGAATAGGGTACAAGAGTTTATCAAGTAATCAGACCTCTTATTCTATGGGTGGTGTTGGTTATGCTTTTGCTCGTAACAATGAGGTAAATATACTTAACCCCGCTTCCTTATTCGAGATCCAAAAAGAGAGTTTCGTTTTCAATATGGGTTTTGACCTTAACTGGCGTAATTTGTCTTCTTCTAATAAGTCATCTAATGCTTTCGTTGCCTCGATAACTAATATTTCATTGGCGTTCCCTATCTTTGATAGATGGAAAATAGGTCTAACTCTTTCACCTTTTACAGATATAGACTATTTGGGTTCGGATACTATTTTGTCTACTATCAATCGTGTTAAGACTTTCGAAGGCAATGGAGGAGTAGATAGATTTACCGCAAGCGTATCTTATCAACCTGTGAAAAGTGAGAAACATAATCTATCCCTCGGTGCTAATCTCACCTATTATTTCGGAAATATATACCGTTCGTCTTCACTTTCTTTCCTAACTCAAAGAGATAGTGTAGGCGTGTTAAGAGATACTACAGGTTTCTTTGATAATAGCACAGAAAAGAATTATGATGTGTCCTCGATTGGAATTGATTTTGGTTTGCAATATTTCTATAACATAAATAATGATGATAGAATGGGTATAGGTCTAACCTTTACTCCAAAATACAAACTACATACTACCAAAAAGCAAATGTTCTACACTTGCTATACTTATTCCGCTCAGGACTATATACAAGATACTTTGTCATATTCAGAGAAAGATGTTAATATTACAATGCCTATGAAGTTGGGCGTTGGTATATCTTACGAGAGAAAGAATAAACTTTTTGCCGAGATGGACTTTACTTATACTCAGTGGAGTGATTTTGATTTCGAGATGCAAACAGAGAATAGTCTTAAAGACAATTGGCAACTTAACCTCGGATTAGAATACACACCTGACGCAGGTTCGGCAATGTATTACAAGAAAATAGCCTATCGTTTTGGTATCTACTACGATAATGGTTATATATACTTGCAAGATAACAGAATCAAAGACTATGGCATAACATTTGGAATGGCTCTTCCTATCAAAAAATTAGGTACTAAGGTCAATCTTAGTTTCGGATACGGAAGACAAGGTACCACAGACAACAACCTAATAAAAGAAGACTATTTCCGTATAGGTATGTCTTTGTCTGCTAAGGATCGTTGGTTTGTTAAGAGAAAATATCAGTAGAAAATAAATTATAAGACAATAAAAAAATAGTAAGATAAAAGATGAGAAAGATAACGTTAATGTTGGCATTAGTCTCAGTGTTGGCATTGGGAGTAAAAGATGTTAAAGCACAGAGATTTGGTAACACCGCACAAGACAGTGTAGAGTGTTTGATGAACAATTCTTTGTACAAAGAATATTACAAACAAAAAGCATATAAAGATGCTTACGAACCATGGAAAAAAGTATTGGAGATCTGTCCTAAGTATCACGTTAATACCTACAAACAAGGCTACAATATCTTATTAAATTTGTACAAGACCGCTACACCTGCCGAGAAAGAGACTTATTTCAATGATATGTTGAATATGTTTGACAAATGGGGTGAGTTCGATGGTGAGACTTGGAACGCAACTGCACGTAAAGCCGAATGGTATGAGCAATGCAAACCAAACGAAAAAGAAAAAGTCTACAACCTATACAAACAAGCCAAAGAAATGGCTGACGCTAACAACGCACTTTTGGATCAAGTCTATTGCGTTAAATACCTAAAAGCAACAATCGTTTATTTTAGTTCCATAAATGCAAGTAGCGAACAATGGGCAGATATGTTCGATGTCTATGACTATGCTTCTGACGCCATGGAGAAGTCTTTGACCAATTCTTCTAACGAATTAGACGAGGCAACACAAAAGAATGACCAAAAGTCTATGACAAAACTTCAAAAAGAAGTTGATGATACAAGAAATAATATCAATGCTTTGGAGACATTAATAGAGCCTTTCGCTTCTTGTGATAAGATCGTTCCAATATATCAAGATCGTTTCAAAGCAAATCCTAATGATTTGACATTATTGAAGAAGATTACTACCAATATGGAAAGAAAGGGTTGTACGAGTGAGGAATTATTCCTTCAAGCAACTGAGAATCTTCACAAATTAGAGCCAACTCCAAAGACTGCTTCCTTAATGGGACAAATGCTTATGGGTAAAGGACAATACACCGAGGCTGTTAAGTACTTAGAAGAGGCAGAAAAAACTTCTACCGATGTAAGTGTTAAGACCAAATCTGCACTTGCTTTGGCTAACGCCCTAACTAAGACTAAGAACTACACCTCTGCAAGAGAGGCAGCAAGAAGAGCCGTTACTTACGACAAATCTTACGCAGGCAAAGCATCTGTTTTGATAGCAAGTATGTATTTAGCAACTGGTGGTAGAGAAGCAAAATGGGCTGCATACGATGAAGCTGCTCGTGCTAAGAACTTAGACCCATCTGTTGCTGCTGATGCTCAAAAGGTAATGAACGCTGCAAGAGCACATTTCCCTTCTAAACAAGATATCTTCTTCGAGGGCAAGAGCGTTGGTGCAAGCGTTGGCGTTGGTGGTTGGATTGGCGGTTCTACTACCATAAAAACAAGAGACTAGTGAGTAAAATATCTAAATATTATCAAGTATGGACGAGATTATTCGTAGTCTTGTCCATACCTTTTTTACTAATCGCATGTTCCAAAGAGAAAGAATATTCGCCTAACAAAGATTTCTACAAACTACCTATTCAAACTATGAAAGATATTCTCCTTTACAAGAGCGACAAAGGAGAAGTCTATGCCCAATTATCCTCACCTATTGTGCAGTATTACTCAACCGATAGCGTCAATACTCCTTCGGATAGTTCAAGGACAGTCTTTCCGAAAGGTATAAAGGTTAAATTCTTTAACAAAGATATGACTACCAAAGCCTTCCTAACGGCTAATTATGCTATCAACTATACTGCTTCGTCTAATCTTGTTTACCTAAAAGACTCTATCAAGATAATCAATTACAATAATCAAGATACCATCTTTTGTAAAGACTTATATTGGGATCAAGACCGTAAAATCATCTATACCAATCAATCTATTCGCCGTTATAACGCAGGTGGTGAGAGTTTTGGCGATGGTATGACAGCCAATGAACAGTTCGACAGCGTTACAGTTATCCGTCCGCACGGCAAAGAAACGATAGACGATAAATAAAAGGGCAATTAATAAAATTTTCGTATTTTTCTCGTTTGTTTTCAGATATTAATCGTAACTTTGCACAGCGATATTGTTGTTAGTGTTAATGACTTTTTAATAATTTGTTGATGATTGACAAATTATTTTGGTGCCAAGAATGGTATCGTTGTAATGAAATATGCGAATAGTATGAACGAACGATTAATAGTCAAATCATTTGGTCCTGTTAAAGACCTGAATATAACATTCAAAAAAGTTACTTTGTTAATAGGTGATCAAGGTACTGGAAAAAGTTGTGTTGCTAAACTTTTTTCCATGTTTACATGGTTAGAAAAAGTACTTAGTCAGAGGAGGTACAATCACTCATACTTTGAACAATATAATCGTTTTAAGACAAAGTTGTGTGCATATCATCGTATAGAGTCATTTATCAACGACGATACATTTATAAGATTTGAAGGGCCGTTGTATAATTTTGCCTATGACAACAAAGGATTTCATATAGAGGATAAAGGCAGAACCTTTGAGGGAATACCTAAGATAATCTATATCCCAGCCGAACGATCAATCGTAAGTGTTGCCGAAAACAAAACAAAATTATTGCGGGAGTTACCGCCCTCAAGCGAGACTTTCTCTGATGAATTTGTAAATGCAAAGAATTTCTTTCGAGATAGTTACTTGTTGCCCTTTGAAGAGTTACGATTCGAATATGATGCACTGAATAATACAAGTTGGATTTGTGGAGAAGACTACAAAGTCCGACTTATTAATGCCTCAAGTGGTGTTCAGTCTTGCTTGCCAATGTGTATGGTCTCAGAGTATCTAAGCCGTAAGGTGTTAGAACGTGAAGAGGTAAAACTCTCCAAAGAAGAAAGAGATAAACTTGAGAAGAAAATAACTGAGATAATGCATAATGAGAACTACTCGGATAGTATCAAAGATATAATGATTCGTCAGATATCTTCCGCCAATAGATACGACCGTTTCATAGATGTAGTAGAAGAACCAGAATTAAATCTATTTCCTTATTCACAAATGCATGTCTTATTTTCTTTAGTAGCCAACAACAATGTCTCAAGGAATAATCAACTTATAATCACTACTCATAGTCCATACTCTTTGGCTATTGTCAATACTATGATAATGGGATCAAAAGCCATGGCAAATGCTGATACAGAGCAGCGAAAAGTAATAGAGACGATATTACCTACTAGGTATCATATTAATTTAGAAGACATAGAGGCATATCGTTTATCTTCTTCTGTTGATAGTTATTGTCAATCGGTTATAAATACAAGGACAGGACTTATCTCCAAAAATGATTTAGACTCAGTCTCGGACGACATAATGCGAATCTTTAATACTTTATATCAAAGTTATGCCAAGACTCTCGTGCAAAGATAGAACTCTACCAGTAGCCATTACGAATATTAAGCTGGGTTCAGCCCTACAAGACTGTGGTGCTGTTGGTGTAATTGAGGCCTTTGACAAGAGTTCTGCTCCGCAGTTATTTGTTTATGATGATAACGATTTGGGTTATACAGATTGGAAAGACACGACTCCCGATTTTGTCGCAAAATGTTTTCTTGTTAAGAATCCTAATGGTGCAGTTATTGTTTTACTTCCTCTTGATGGAAGAATTATCACAGGTAGAAGTGTTAGTAAAGGAGGTGTATGCGATAGTATGCTTTTAACCGAGAAGGAGATGTCTTTAATCGAGTTCAAAACAAACGTTATATCTACTAGTTATCAAACAATCAGGCAGAGAGCACTCGAAGGAATTACTCAGTTGTGGCATACTTATAATGCAATAATAGAGCCGAGGTGTATGAAGTTTTCAAAGAATCTTAGACTATTATCTGTTGATTTTTATATTGTATTTAATAGAGAATTGGAGGTAGTCGGTATTAATTCTGAACTAATGGATCTACAAAATGAGTTTTTTGAAAATAATAAGCGTTTGCTGTATTTTGGTAACGAAAAGACTTTTGAGTAATTCATTAGTCTTTATTTTTGTTTTTTGATCCACCTTGTATCTTAATAACTTCAGTACTTATTCAAATAATATCAGTAACTATCTTAATAACTTCAGTAATTATTTTAATAACTTCAGTAACTATCTTAATAACTTCAGTAATTATTTTAATAACTTCAGTACTTATTTCGATAACTTCAGTAGTTATCCAAATCGTTCGTTTTTTGGGAGACATTAAAGTGAAAAACAAAAATGGGTGATAGAGAAAATAGAACA
>CAVAII010000100.1:0-4265 GCA_963588535.1 Erysipelotrichaceae bacterium
GATTTAGGCAGAAAGAACACGATTTTGCTATTATCAGATAAACGAAAAATAATATTTGAGAAAAATAAAATAATATTAGAGATTATTCGGATAAGAATTAATAATATTTTGTTGATAAGAGAAAAAGAAAAATAACGTTCAATTAGGGGAGGAATGCTTTATGTATTACCATTTTTATGACCAAATAAACGGATAAAAAGAATTAGGAAAAAAGCAAAATAGTGATATTGCGGAGTAAAGATTATACATTATTCAAAAAAAATTCGTAATTTTGCACCCTTAAATACATATTATAAAACAACAAACAAACATAACACAAAACACACATATATAAATATGGATATAGTACTTAGTGGAATGAGACCGACGGGTAATTTGCATTTGGGCAATTACTTTGGTGCATTGAAGAATTTTGTAAAACTACAAGATATTTATGATTGTTATTTCTTTATTGCAGATTTTCATCTCCTAACAACCCACCCTAATCCAGAGGATTTAAATAATAATGTAAAGACTATATTGGCTCAATATTTGGCTTGCGGGCTTGATAGTGATAAGGCTACAATATATGTCCAAAGTACTGTACCAGAAGTTTGTGAGTTGTATATGTATCTTAATATGATTACTTCTGTGGGCGAATTGCAGAGAGTTGCGGCTTTCAAAGAGAAGGTTCGTCAGAATCCTAATAATGTTAATGCAGGTCTTTTGACTTATCCTACTCTAATGGAAGCAGATATATTGCTTCATAAGGCAACTAAAGTCCCTGTTGGTAAGGATCAAGAACAGCATTTGGAGATGACACGAGATATTGCTCAAAGATTTAATAATATGTATAACACTTCGTGTTTTCCATTACCGCAAGCGTTTAGTTTTGATGGAGAATTGGTCAAGATTCCTTCCTTAAACGGCGAAGGAAAGATGAGTAAATCGTACGGAGAGCAAGCAACAATATATCTAACAGACGAAACAAGCGTCTTAAAAAAGAAAATAATGCGAGCAAAGACGGACGAAGGACCAAAAGAAAAGAACTCACCAAAATCAGAAGAGATACAAAACCTATTCCTTCTACTAAACTTAGTCTCCGACAAGCAAATAGTTCAGCAATTTGAGGACGCATACAACGATTGTTCGATAAGATACGGAGATTTAAAGAAACAATTGTTCGAAGATATGGACAAATTCCTTACACCTCTAAGACAAAGAATCCAAGAAATATCTTCAGACAAAGACTACCTTAACAAAGTAATCAAGATAGGTGAGGAGAAAGCCAGAGAGTCTGCAAGAAAGACAATCAATGAAGTAAGACAAATCATAGGTTTTCATACCATAAAATAGAGATTAGTTTTCATTAACTAAATATATAAAAAGCGAAAGAAAAGAAACTTTAACAAACAAAAAAATATAATAGATATGTCAGGACATAATAAATGGAGTACGATTAAGAGAAAAAAAGGTGCTTTGGATGCTAAACGTTCAAAGGTGTTTTCAAAAATTATCAAGGACATAACTGTTGCCGTTAAAGAGGGTGGCTCAGATCCAGATAGCAACGCTCGTTTGCGTTTGGCTGTTCAGAATGCAAAAGGTGCTAATATGCCAAAAGATACTCTTCAACGTGCCATAAGCAAGGCTTCGGATAAGAGTACAGCAGCATTACAAGAGATAACATTCGAAGGATATGCTCCTCACGGTATAGCAGTGTTCGTAGAGTGTCTAACGGATAATAATAATCGTACAGTTGCTAATATTCGTAGTATTTTTAATAAACTTGGTGGCAACTTGGGTACTAACGGTTCGCTTTCATTCTTATTCGAAAGAAAAGGAGTATTCCAAATCAAGATTGGCGATAGAGATCCAGAGGAATTAGAAATGCAATTGATTGATGCCGGTGCAGAAGATATAGATCAAGACGAAGAATATTTTACTGTATATACCAAAATGGAAGACTTCTCTAATATGAATAAGGCATTAGAGCAAGCAGGTATAGAGGCAGAGAGTGCAGAATTGCAACGTATACCTAATAGTACAACAGAGATCCCTGTAGAAGACGGATTGAAAGTACTAAGATTGGTAGACACTATCGAAGAAGACGACGACGTTCAAGCAGTTTATCACAATTTGGAGATAACTGACGAATTAGCAGCCGCTCAAGAAAATAGTTAATTTAGAAAAGATGTAGTAAATAGGTAGAGATATCTATTTGCTACGTCTTTTTCCCCTTATACTATTATTATATAGTAGATTATTATCTACAAATAGGGGATTATAGTTTGTTGAGAAATAGATTATTGTTAGTTTCTTTTAGGAAGATGAAATTGTTTTTGGTACCAACTCCGGTAGGTAATTTGGCAGATATGACGTTTCGTGCCGTAGATACCCTTAAGAATGTATCGTTGATACTTTGTGAGGATACAAGAACGTCATTACCACTTCTAAATCATTATGATATACACACGCCTTTGCAATCTTTTCATCTTTTTAATGAACATCAAGTATTAGAGAAAATTATTTCTCAACTAAAAACAGGAGAGGATTTGGCTTTGATAACAGACGCAGGTACGCCAAGTATCTCTGATCCTGGTTTTTTATTAGTCCGTCAATGTATCAAAGAAGATATAGAGGTAGAGTGCTTGCCAGGTGCAACGGCTTTTGTACCTGCTTTGGTTAATTCGGGATTTCCTTGTGAGAAGTTCTGTTTCGAGGGATTCTTGCCACACAAAAAAGGTCGTCAGTCTCGTCTAATGGAGTTAAAGGACGAGAAACGCACGATAATTTTTTATGAAAGTCCTTTCCGTGTTGGTAAATTATTAGTAGAGTTAAAGGATACTTTTGGCGAGAATAGAAAAGTGTGTATTTGTAGGGAGATAAGCAAAAAATTTCAAGAGAATATTCGTGGAACGCTTAAAGAACTTGTCGATAAATACAAAGATACTCAATTCAAAGGCGAGATTGTCCTAATCTTATCAGCCGAAGAGAAAGCAGAAAAACCACAAAACGTCTCTACTAATAAATATAAGGACACGCTAGCAGAATAATTCCTTAGAAAGATTCTACAAAATATTCCAAAGACTTTACTAAAAATCTCTAATAGTTGAGGTGCTACCTTCCTATAAGATGTATTTCTTATCGCATCGCATTTTGTCAAAATAATTACTGATAATATTCTAACGATTACTGATTTTATTCGAATGATTACTGATTTTATTCGAATGATTACTGATTTTATTTCGATAAAATGAGATGTTGTTCTCAGTACTATTAATCTAATAGTTATAAAGAGTAAAAAATCTGACGTAGATAACAACGCCAGATTTTATTTATTTTTATTTAGCAGGAGTGTTTGCGTACTTAGAGCCGAATTTATATATAGTGTTTCCATCTTTATCACGGCTCTTATCCATCATACAGACAGAAGTAGTTGTTGTGCCGTCATCTTGATTAGAAACTGCTATAAGTAAATTACCAGGATAATCTATATTGGTAGGTTGATCATCTATAATCTCCAAACGTTCTACAACAACATTTTTCCCGTTTTGTTTGTTAGCACCTTCGTATAGACATTTAACCATATCGGTACTAAACAAAAATTCTGTTTGTTTGGTAGATGCATTATAACGGGCAATCGGATATTTATCCGCATTTTTTACGTATGTTACTCCGTCTTTAACTGTAAAAGTTAAATTTCCGTTACTATTACGACAAGAAGTAAGACTTAATATTCCTACAACAGCGATGGTCATAAAAACGACCTTGAAAAATGATTCTCTTTTCATTGTTAAAACAAATTTTTTTGTTATTACTATGTGTGAAACGTTTTATTTAACTATTTCACTACTTTTCCTTTGATTTTTAAAATGTAATTAGCGTCATTTACTGCGTTACTCTTGACTACAATGGTTTTATAAAAATCGCCCAATTTGTTTGTGTTGTACTTAACATTAATAAAACCTTTATTCTTTGGATTTATTTTATTTTTGGTCCAATCAACTGTTGTACAACCACAAGAAGAGACTACTTTATTGATAGTTAGAGGAACGTTACCTTTGTTTATTATGCAAAAAGTGTGTTTGCGGTTACTTCCTTGTTTAATTACTCCGTAGTCGTAAATTTTTTCTTCGCAGTATATTTCGGCTTTATTTTGTTTGCCACTACAAGAGAAAAAGATAGTAATTAAAAGGATGATAAACAATATGCAAACATTTTGCCTTCTTAAAAAGTTGTAAATAACATTCGCTTTCATTACAGAAATTAATTAAAAAATAGAAATA
>CAVAII010000101.1:0-3405 GCA_963588535.1 Erysipelotrichaceae bacterium
ATAGAAAAGAGTGAATAGGAGAAAATGTTGTAATTTTGCAAAACGATTTGCTTACTTTCTAAGAGTAAAAGAATATTATTTAAAAAAAATAAATAACAAACCTTATTTATATTTGAGTAATTTTGTAATTTTGCAAGGTTATTAATAGAACAAAAAAGAACATTTACGCTGTAATAAATGAATAACAATAATTTCACAGACAACGCTAAAAACGTTATAACTAACGCCACTAATGAGGCAACAAGATTAAAAAGCCCTGTTATTGATACTGGGCATTTGATATTAGGAATATTGAGGATAAAATCTTGTCTTGCCAACAGAATTATCGGCAAATATGTCGATGATTTGTCTGCATTCAAAGATAAAATAGAAGAAATAATCAAGAATACCGCAACTAAGGCAGATACTGTGCCTAATAGTGGGATTACTCCGTTGAGTAGTACGGCTGCAAGGGTACTTCAGTTGGCTTTTTTGGAAGCTCTTGCTAAGCATAGCCCAAAAACTGGCACCAAACATATATTAGCAGGTATTCTAAGGTTAGAACAAGGTAATAGTATTAGAGATTTTTTGATTGAGAACAATATTAATTTGGATAATGTTCGCAATTTTGACGACCGTTCTTCTAATCATAGTCGTACATTGCCTACAATAGAGATTTTTATGCAAGGAGATGATGCCGAGTTGTTAGATAAATTATCCAATTTGGATATTACTAATATCGGTCCTATACCTCCTGCACGTAAGAAGGCAGATAAAGAAAGCGAAGAGGATACAGAGGTCTCTAATAGGTATTTAGATAATTTTGGAAAGGATTTATCTGCGGCTGCCGAGAGAGGAGAATTGGATCCTATCGTAGGTAGAGAGGATATAATCGAGAGAGTAGCACAGATTCTTTCACGTAGGAAAAAGAATAACCCTATTTTGGTTGGTGAAGCAGGTGTTGGTAAGAGTGCTATTGCAGAAGGTTTGGCTATTCGTATAGCAGAAAAAAAAGTTCCTTATACACTTCAGAATAAAAGGATATTTACTTTGGATCTTGCCTCTGTTGTTGCCGGTACTAAGTATAGAGGACAGTTCGAAGAGAGACTAAAAGGACTTATTAGCGAATTACAGCGTAATCCTAACTTGATTCTTTTCATTGATGAGATACATACGATGATTGGTGCTGGTAATGCTGAGGGCGGTTTGGATGCTTCTAATATTTTTAAGCCTGCTCTTGCCAGAGGAGAGATACAATGTATCGGTGCTACTACTAATAATGAGTACAGAAAATACTTCGAAAGCGATGCAGCATTAGAAAGACGTTTCCAAAAAGTGCAAATAGAGCCGACAAGTATAGAAGAGACGATAGAGATATTAAACAATATTAAATCTTGTTACGAAAAGTATCACAAGGTTAAATATACTAACGAGGCAATTGAGGCATGTGTTCGCTTATCTGATAGATATATTAACGATAGATTCTTACCTGATAAGGCTATTGATACATTAGACGAAGCAGGAGCGAGAAGTCATGTAAAATATGTTAATATTTCTCCAGAGATGATAGCAATCCAAGAGGAGATAGATCGTGCCGAGAAAGAGAAAAAGCAATATGTTAAGGACCAACAATACGAACAAGCCAATACTATTAAGAATAAGATAACGGCTTTGAGGGATTCTTACGACGTTGCTAAACAAAGGTGGGAGAAAAACATTAATGAACACCCTATTATAATAGATAAGGAGGATATAGCGGGAGTTGTCTCGTCAATGACAGGTATCGCCATACAGAAAACAGATAAGGACGAGACCAAACGTCTTTTGGAGATGGATAAGACTATAAAGGCTAAGGTAATAGGTCAAGACGATGCTGTAATAAAGATTTGTAAGGCAGTAAAAAGAGCAAGGACTGGACTAAAAGACCCTAACCGTCCAATAGGTTCGTTTATCTTTGTAGGACCTACGGGAGTTGGTAAGACGTATTTAGCAAAGGTTTTGGCAGAATATCTATTCGGTTCAAAAGATGATATAATTAGAATAGATATGAGTGAATACATGGAGAAATTCAATGTATCCCGTCTTATAGGTTCTGCTCCTGGCTATGTAGGTTATGAAGAAAGTGGTCAATTAACAGAACAAGTCCGTTTGCATCCTTATTCTATCGTCTTATTCGATGAAATAGAGAAAGCACACAAAGATGTCTTTAATATCTTGCTTCAAATAATGGACGAAGGTCGTTTAACTGACTCGATGGGTAGGACAGTTGATTTCAAAAATACTATCATTATCATGACCTCTAATGTAGGTAGTCGTACATTAAAAGACTTTGGTACTGGCGTTGGTTTCTCTACTAAGGAAAGACAAAACAATACTCAAAGTTTAGAACAAAACGTAATAGACAAAGATATACAGAAGACATTCGCTCCTGAGTTTCTTAACCGTATAGATGATATTGTCTTTTTCAAAGCCTTAGATAATGATAGTTTGTTGCATATTGTCGATTTGGAATTAAACGAACTAAGAAAGAGAATAGAAAATCTTGGCTACACATTATCTATTAGCAAAGGTGCAAAACAATATATTTTGGACATGGACGATAAGCACGAATTTGGTGCAAGACCTATCAAACGTTCTATACAAAATATGATAGAGGATCCTTTGTGTGAGAAAATGTTAGAGAATCAAAACTCTGACAAAAGACAAATCAACGTCAAGTTGTCTGCAGGTAAGGAAAAGGAAATAAGAATAGAAATCCTATAAACACAACAAAGACTTTGAAACAGTTAGTTAAATTCATTACGGCGTTTGGAGAGTATATTCTCTTAATGAAAGAGGCGTTTAGAAGACCTCAAAATTGGAAGGTCTTCTTACGTAGAGTTGTCTTTGAGATGAAAGAGTTGGGTGTAGACTCAATTATGATAGTTTCGGTGATAAGTGTCTTTGTTGGAGCGGCTATTGTGATGCAGATTTTGTTAAATCTCGAAAGTCCTATGTATCCTAAGTGGATTTATGGCTTTGTATCTCGTAAGGCAATGATGTTAGAGTTTTCTCCTACTATTATTTCTTTGATTTTGGCAGGTAAATGTGCCTCCAAGATCGCATCTGAGTTAGGTACACAGCGTATTACAGAACAAATAGATGCGTTAGAAGTTATGGGAGTTAACACAGCCTCGTACCTAATTATGCCAAAGATTATGGCTTGTGTAGTATTCTTTCCCTTATTAGCCGTTCAAAGTATATTTATTGCCTTGATAGGCGGTTACATAGGTGGTTTGTTGATAGGTAATCTGACTTTGTTCGATTATGTAGAGGGTTTGCGTTTGGAATTTGGTATGGGAGATTTTTGGTATGCGATAATAAAGATACTAATCAACGCTATAATTATTTCTACTATCGCTTGTTATAGAGGATATACGATAAAAG
>CAVAII010000102.1:0-8052 GCA_963588535.1 Erysipelotrichaceae bacterium
CCTTTATGCTATCAATAGCCAATTGAGTGGAATTAATTGCCGAGAGGAACTCGTTATTAGCATAATAGTCGTATGCTTTCTTATACAATAGGTCTTGCTTTTTGATAGACTCATCTTTATTATCCCAAAAAGAAGGGTTTTTAAGCATCATAGCAAACTCACTTTCAGGATATTCGTTAAGAATCTTATTTTTGTAATAATTAGATGAAGGATAGTCCCCTAGTTGTTCATATTCCTTATATAGATGATAAGACGATGGGAGAATATTTTTATGAGTTGGATAACGTTTATGCAAATCTAAGAAGGTTTCTACTGATTTTGTCGTATTACCTACACCTTGCCATAGTATATAACCTGCCTCTAACAAAGCGTCTGCTATTTCTGCATTTGCAGTATCTTTAGCACCTTGCGTATATGGTATATCCTTAGTATAATACTCTCTATCCTCAGGCGTAAAAGACGAACTTTTAGCAGTGTTTTCATTATCTGCTAAACTATCCTCACTATTTTCTGCCAGTGAGTCGTCTGTTTCAAAACCTATCTCCTCTTTTTGTTCTAGTCGCCAATTATCTTCTAATGCACGTTTACCCCACTTACGTTCAAATTCTATCTTACCTGCCTGAACAGTAGAAGGATTATTGAAATAGAATGCCGACTTATTATTAAGATTCGAGTTAGAAAAACTATTTATCTGTGCATTACGCTGAGCAATAGCCTTTTCTAATTCCTCTTGTGCTTTTTTCTTCTCTTGTTCATATTTATATTCGGCAATCCATTTATCTATTTTCGCATTTAGTTCTGATTCAGGTAACTCACTTAAAGCCAACAGAGAATCCCAACGTTCAATAGTATTAAGATTCTTAACCAACGTAGTTAGCACTCTTTGTCTATCTGTAATACGTCTATAATCAGTGTGATATCTATCTATCAACGCCAAAGCAGTATCATAATACATAGCCGCTTTTTGATAATTCTCCACTTCATTATAATATACGTCTGCCACACGTATCGATGAGGCAACCTTTTGCGTTGTATTAGTCGTAGAGGAAGTAACACTCTGCTCCCATTTCTTACATGCTGTTTCTATGCTTTTATTTTTGTAATATATCTCTCCTATTGCGTAATAGATTTGATCATTATAGTCCTTGTTAATCTCTTTATCGAGCATTTTTTCCAAATCCTCTATAACCTTAATCGAACGTTTATCGCCTGTCTCAAAACATAATGCTTGATTAAGTTTAGCAACAAACTGCATATTATAGTCTTTGGCTTTGTTGTATGCTTTTTGAAAACATTTGTATGCTTGTTCGTACTCGCTATTGCGTAGATATATCTGACCCTTAATAAAATATATTCTAACATCTAATGCAGATTTGAATATTTTCTTTTTCCTTAGATCCAGTTTCTCAATAGATGCCATCTCTTTTCCTGATGCAATATCATTTTCAGCCCATACTGTGTATAAAAAATCTTTTAGTTTCTTAGGGGCTTTTTTATTATCTATTGCCTTTTGTACCTCTTTCAAAACTATCTCACTTTCCGAGTATTTACCTTGTTTAGTATATGTTAAGGCTAACCATATCATAGGTTCATAGACTACTTCTGTCTTTTTCCAATTAGTAATTATATGCTTAAATGTAGCCTCTGCACCCAAGAAATCCCTACTCAATAGACAAGATTTACCAATTAACAAATACGCATCATCAATCTCAGGATTTTTCTCTCTACCACTAAAACGCATAGAATGTTTTTTGATAACCTTAGAAGCCTTTTCTATCGAACGATTAGTATTAGATTGAATACTTTGAGCCGTCTTATCATCAGGAAATTTGTATATAGGAAGTATCTTAGTAAAATCGTCTTTATAAGATTTATCTATTGTGCTAATTGCTTGTTTGTAAGACTCTTTTCCATTCCATAAAGCATTATAATGAGCAACTACTTGATGATATTTTCTATTTACCCATTTGTCTTTTTTGGTCGAACACGCAACAATAGAAAACACCATAACCATTAGGCAAATAAATCCTATAAGATATTTGCTTGCTTTACTATATATTATATGTTGTTTATTAATTTTCACTTTCGCTATATAACGTCAATTGTTTATGATTTATTATTTAATATTTATCATTTTATGCGTTTGCAAAGATAGTCTCCAAGTCGGATTTTGCTTTATATATTCTATTATTAATGGCAATATATTCTCTTTTTCTGAGTATTCGGGTTGTAAATAGTTTATTGTCTTTGGTTTATGTCTAAGTGTAGGGTCGTTTGCTTTTTGTAGCATCTGTTCTGCAAACAAGAAGTCTTCTGCTTTTTGTATTACTACTTTTATTTCATCGGCTATAAGTAACGAACTCTCTAAGGGTAGCAAACTTTGTTTGGGAGATAATGTTATCCAATCCCAATAACCACTGATTTTATTTACACCACTACTTTCCAAAAAAGTTTTTTTACTGATTTTATGCAATTCTTTTGTGAGATTATTTAGATCGTATAAGGTAGGTTCTCCACCTGTAATAATAACATTCTGAGCATTTTCCTTCTTAATCTTTTCTACAATAGTATCAACATCTTGTAATAATGTGTCGTCTGTTTTCCAAGCCATTTTCTCATCGCAAAACTTACAACCCACATTACAACCTGCTAACCTAATAAAATAACCTGCCATTCCTGTGTTATATCCTTCGCCCTGAATAGAATAGAACATATCAAAAACAGGTAATTGATTAGTAGTATTTGTTTTTTCTCTGTTTATCATAGTTTGTATATAGTCTTAAAAAGAGCAAATTTACATCTTTTTTTCGAATATCTACTTGTCTTTCGAATAAAATTTCATAACTTTGCACCAATAATTCATATAATAGACTGTTATGTTAAGGAAATTCGTCTCTATATTTATACTATTATTGAGTATTCTAAGTCTTGTGGCTCAGAACACTAACCTACGTTATGAACAGAACAAAGGACAGTGGAATAAACTAATAAACTACAAAGCAGATTTCAAACAAGGCAAGATTTATATATTAGATGATAAAATAAATATTCTTATTCTCGACTCAACTAATACATATTATCACCCACATCAATTAGATACCTTAACTAACAGAACAGAAAAATACACTATCTTTTCTATTAAACCCCTAAATACTAAGTCTCTACAAATAGAATCAAAAGACCAACTTAGTTATTATACTAATTATTTCTTATCTAACGAACCTACTAACTGGACAAGTAAAGTAGCATCTTTTCAAACTATTGTCTATAAGGATATTTATGAGAATATTGATTGGGAAATAGCCTCTGATAACAATAGACCAAAACATAGTTTTATAGTGCATAAAGGTGGAAAAGTAGAAAACATAAAAACTTTGTATAAAGGTTTGGATAACATAATAATACGAGATAATAAACTAATATTACAAACCAAACAAGGAACAATTGACGAAGATGAGTTATTAGTATATCAATATAATGATAACAAATTAATTAAAATAGACGCTAACTATATATTAAACAAAACAATAGACGGCTTTGAGATAAGTTATTCTATTAAAAACTATGACAATGAAAAAGATCTAATAATAGACCCTTCATTAGTTTTCTCTACTTATTCTGGTTCGCATTCAGATAATTGGGGTATGACTTCTTGTTATGATAAACGTGGATATATGATTAGCGGTGGTATAGTAGAAGGTTCGGAATACCCAACAACAGAAGGTGCTTACGACACTACTTACGCTAATAATTGGGATTGTGTAATTACCAAATACGATTCCTTAGGCGAGAATATGCTGTTTTCTACTTATATTGGTGGTAATATGTGCGAAATGCCACATTCTATGATAGTTAATAATAGCAATGAAATACTTGTTTTTGGTACTACTGGTAGTGCTGATTTTCCTACTACTGAGAATGCTTTTCAAACTGAGTTTAAGGGTGGTGGTAAAATAGCCTATCAGCAAAGTCTTGTATTTAATAATGGTATTGATATATTTGTATCTGCGTTTTCATTCGATGGTACTTCGCTTAACGCATCTACCCTTGTAGGTGGTTCAAGTAATGATGGATTTAATTATAAAAGTTATTATGGTTCTAATGCGAAAACATTATACGATGGTAATGATTCATTATATGCTAACTTTGGAGACTGTGCAAGAGGAGAGATTGTAATAGATAAAGATAATAATGTTTATGTTGCTTCATGTACTTTTTCTACTGATTTTCCTACCACACAGAATGCTTATTCTACTGTTTCTAATGGCAAACAAGAAGCCGTAGTTTTTAAGTTAGATCATTTGCTTACTACCCTTCTGTATTCTACTTATTTAGGTGGAACGAGCGATGATGCGGCTTATTCATTAGATATAGACAACAGCGGTAGAGCGTTTGTATGTGGAGGTACTACTTCTAGTAATTTTCCAACTACCCCTAATGCTTATTCTACTACTTATAATGGTGGTTCAACAGATGCTTTCCTGTGCGTCTTAGATCCTATTGGTGAGAGTTTGGAATATGCTACTTTGTTTGGTTCTGATTCGTATGATCAAGCCTTTTTTGTTCGTCTTGATAAACAATCTAACCCTTATATATTTGGACAAACCAAAGCCTCAGGCTCTACACTTATTCATAATGCAAGTTACGCAATCCCTAATAGCGGACAATTTGTTGCTAAATTCACTCCTACACTCGATTCTCTGTTTTTTTCTACCGTCTTTGGTTCTGGCGATGGTATGCTGAATATCTCTCCTTCTGGTTTGGCGATTGATAATTGCAATAGAATTTATCTTGCAGGTTGGGGTAGAGTGTTTAAGTATAGAAAAACATCTTTTGGTTATACTTCATTGGGTACTACTAATTTAGAAACTACCTCGGATGCTTATTTAAGCAAGACTGATGGTATGGATTTCTATATCTTATCTCTTAGCAAAGATGCTGAAAGTCTTGACTATGCTACTTTTTTTGGCGAAGTTGATAGCAATGTTTATATCGGCAATGACCATGTAGATGGTGGTACTTCTCGTTTTGATAAATACGGCAATCTATATCTCTCTATATGTGCTTCTTGCGGTGGTTCACAAAAGATGCCAACTACTTCTACTGCTTATTCTACTACTAATAATGCTGATAATTGCAATCTCGGTAGTGTTAAATTCTCTATTCATGATGATTTTGCAGTAGCCGATTTCGATTGTAAAACAGTGGAATGCAACAATAAAACTATTAAATTTAATAATTATTCTCGTGGCACTACTTATCAATGGAATTTTGGAGACGGTTCGCCTACTTCCTCGCTAAAAGAACCTACTCATATATATACTAATGGAGGTACATACATAGTAGAATTGATTGTTAATCAAAACGATGGTTGCAAAACAAGCGATACTCTTACCAAACAAATACTTATCTTGGATAATGAAAGTTCTTATCTTGATACTCTCTCTACTTGTATGGGTAAGAAAATAAGTATTGGTATAGAAGACTTGATAACCACTTATTTAGATACTGTTACTTTTACTTGGTCTCCTACTGAACTATTATCTGATCCTCATTCACCTTCCCCTTACGCCACTCTTTCCTCGCCTACTCTCTTTACCTTAATAGTAGAAAAAGAAGGTTGCAAAGACACTCTATATAGATACGTTGATATAGACACTATGCAAAGCGAATTACCCGATACCATTAGTTTCTGTTCTATCCCTTTTACTTACTTGATACCAAACACATTAAATAGAAAATTAATGACTGCATGGGATAGAGATTTCAAAGATACAATACCATTAAATAATAATTCAATCATAATTAACACCAAAGACAAACCTTATATCTATGTACGTTACTCACTTAATGGTTGTTATGGAGTGGATAGTGTGTATTTGGATTTCTCAGGAATTAAAGCAACAGTAAAAACCACTGACGCAGGTTGTAAAGGTGAGAAAACAGGTAAAGCACAAGTGGAAATAAACAACAATTATGACAACAATAATTTGCATTATCAATGGTCTTGCAGCGAAAAAGATACTTCATTTATAGATAGTCTTGAATCAGGTACTTATTCGGTTAGAATATACACCCTTACAGATACTTGTTCTACTACCATAACTTTTACAATATCTGCCGTTACTACCTTAGATGTACAAGCAGATATTACTGACGCTCTGTGTGTTGGAGTAGATAATGGCAAAATAAAAATTACTGTACTTGGTGGTGATACCCCTACAACTTATCTATGGTCTAATAATGCAACAACTGATTCTATTACTAACCTCAGCGTTGGTACTTACTCGGTTACGATTACCGATAGTAAAGGTTGTAAAGATACCAAAACTTACACTATATCTGCTTCTTACGATATAAATTTGGATCTAACTGCTACCCAAAACAATTGTCCTGATGGTTGTTCTGCCGTTATTACCTCATCTGTTTCTAATGCTACCCTACCTCTTACATATCTATGGAGTAACTCTCAGACTACAAAAGATTTATATGATGTTTGCAATGGTGATTATACTTTAACCGTAACGGATAGTATTGGTTGCAAACAAAGTGCTAATATAACGGTTAGTAATAATAATGTTATGACTGATTTCGTTGCTTGGACTGATAAATATCTTGTCTATGACGGTGCTACTATTAACCTGTATTCTACTCTTATTGAGGGATTTGATTATTACTGGACACCTTCTGCAAACGTTTCTAATCCAAATCTTAATAATACCACTGCAACTGTCTTTGAAACTACCGTTTTTAATGTTCTTGCTACTGATAACAAAGGTTGTAAAGTATCTGATACTGTTAAAGTTGATGTTGATTATATTGCTTGTAATAAAGAAGGTATTTTTGTCCCAAACATATTCTCACCAAATAATGATAACAAAAACGATATCCTCTATGTTACAAGTGATTATATAGAGACAATGGACTTTATTATCTACAATCGTTGGGGAGAGAAAGTTTTTCATTCTACTAATCAAAAAGACGGTTGGGACGGTAAATACAATAACAGCGATTGTAGTGCAGGTGTTTATTATTACAAATTAGAAGTGAAATGCATTGGTGGTAAGACTTTTATTACCAAAGGTGATATAACACTTGTTAGATAATAATACTTGTAAGATGATATAACACTTGTAAAGTAAATAACACTTATTAGATAATAATTGATAACTATTAAATTTATTCTTAATGGCAAATAAACCAAAATATTACGTTGTGTGGAAAGGTAGAAAAACTGGTATTTTTACTTCTTGGCAAGAATGCAAAGCAAGTGTCGAAGGTTTTGCAGATGCTAAATACAAATCTTTTGACACTCTTGCTGAGGCTGAATACGCTTTTTCTATAGATTATTCCAAGTTTATTTGGCGAAAACCTACTCAACCTAAACCTACTTCTACACAATCCCCCAACCTACTTCTACACAATCAACTACCTATCCATGATGCTCTTTGCGTAGATGCAGCGTGTAGTGGTAAGACTGGTGTAATGGAATACAGAGGTGTGTATATCCTAACAGGTAAGCAACTTTTTCATTATCAGCACCCTCACGGCACTAACAACATTGGAGAGTTTTTGGCTATTGTTCATGGTTTATCATACCTCAAACGACATAATTACTCCCAACCTCTATATAGCGATTCTGTCAATGCTATTAAGTGGGTAAGAGATAAACATTGCAAAACCCTACTCCCATTAACCCCTGAGACACAAGACCTTTTTGATTATATTCACCGAGCAGAGAACTGGTTACGCACCAACACCTACTCTACTCAAATCCTAAAATGGCAAACCGATATTTGGGGAGAAATCCCTGCTGACTTTGGTAGGAAATAGGGAAATAAAAATATTCCTCATGAAAGTTTTTTGCTATTAATAAGAAGGGGTGAAAGTATAGAAAAAAACGAACAAAGTTTATATTTACTATAGGAAAACTTCGTTTGTTCGTTTGAATAATATCAGTAATTATTTGAATAATATCAGTAATTAATAAAATATCTTCAGTAATTAATAAAATATCTTCAGTAATCGTTAAAATATTATCAGTAATTATTT
>CAVAII010000103.1:0-12947 GCA_963588535.1 Erysipelotrichaceae bacterium
GGATAGGTAAGAACAGAGACTAAGTTATTGATATCAACTAAACTACTTGAATCGGCAGTAGTTGCGGTTGTGGTAGCCCAATCGGACGTTGTCTCACCACAATTAGAACGTACTTTAAGAGTGTAAGTAGTCTTAGGAGTTAGGTCTGTAAAGGTGTAAGTAGTTTGTGAGGAGGTTTGGATAGTCTCATCGTTTAACTGAACATCGTAAGAGGTTGCAGTACCATTCCAAGTCAAAGTCAATGAAGTGGTTGTAGTCGTTACGTTTAAGTCCGTAGGCTTATCGCAAGGCTCTGGTTGAGCGTCCTCTAAGGTTGTAAATGTAGTCGTTACCCAATCAGATACTGCCTCACCACAATTAGAACGTACCTTAATGGTGTAAGTAGTATTAGCGGTTAAACCTGTTAATTGCTTACTATTTGTTGTAACGTTTTCGATATCATTATCATTTACTTGAACGTCATAACTACTTGCCGTACCTACCCAATTGATAGTAGCAGTAGTTTGAGTTATCTCGCTTGCTGTCAAAGATGTAGGCTTATCGCAAGGAGTAGTTGGAGTAGTAGTATCAATATCCAAATTAGAAACCTTTAATGCACTAATCTCTACTCCATTAGCGTCATTTTCAAAATTAGACCAACGGAAATTCAATTGATATGTAGCCGATTTGTTTGGCAATGCTATTGTATCCGTTACATTCTCTGCAACAGTGTCGTAAGTCTTTAACTCAGTCCATTCATCCGTACTATTAGCACGATACAAAACGGTTAGGTTATTAACAATGTTAGAACCTTGAAAATCGAATACTGAGTAAGTTAAAGTAAGTGCAGGAGAAGTAAGATTAGTTAAATCAAGTACTGGTGTCATAGCGTCATCAGGGTCAGGAGCACCATAACCGTAAGGGTGAGATAAAACGCCAAGACTTACTGCCCAATAAGACCAATTAGTATATGTCCAGCACTCAAGAGGAGCAGTGAAATCAATTTCCCAAGGCGTCTCGTCATCTACCGTTGTTACACCACAAGGAGTTGTAAATGAAACAGTAGCAGTATCTGTCTTGGTACCATCTGTACAATTGCTTACTATGCTAACCGTGTAAGTAGTGTTAGGTGTTAGGTTAGTTAAACTATATGAAGTACCAGCGTATGCAGCCTCTGTTTTAACTACTTGATTCTCATCATCTGTAACTGTGATATCGAAAGTCAAAGCGTCAGAAGTCCAAGAAATAGTAGCAGAAGTAGTTTGTGGATCTGCGGTTAGGTTCTGTGCCTCCAAACAAGCAGGTGCTAAGGTAACTGTAACATCGTCTAAACCATAATAATACCAAGACGTACCAGTATAAGCAGTATTGTTGTGACGGAATGCTAAACGTGCATTATCTGTATTACCTAACTCAGTAGTATATGCACTAAGATTTACAGTACGTTTAGTCCATTCTTGATCAACCTTAGGATAAGACGCCAAAACAACGAATGTAGAGGTGTCAGTAAGGTCTGTTAGGTAACCAAATTCTAATGAACCAGAATAATCAGAGTTCTCTGATTTAGTATAGAATTGTACTTTCAAAGTAGATAAATCATTAGTGAATTTAGGCATAATAGCCATAGGTTGATTACCATCGCCACTTGTCTTAAGAACGAAACAACCATAACCAGAGTTTGCTCCGTAGGTATTAACCTCAGAAGGATATGTTGGAGAGGCGTTAAGTATGGACCAACAATCAGGAATAGACAAGTCTAAGTCTTCGAAATCATTGGTGTATGTCTCAGTCTCTGTTATTGTTATACCATCCTCAGAACATCCTGTACGGAAATAAACAGGTGAGGTAGTAGGTTGAGCACCTGTACAACTAGTTTGAACATACAAAGTGTAATTAGATTGAGGAGTTAGGTTAGTTAATTCGATTGTAGTGTCGGTTGCTTGATCGGATAAGTAACTTTCCTCGCCTACTATCTTATAATATACTGTCCAAGATTCGCTTTCGTCTGGTTGAGTCCAAGAAACAGTAGCCGTATTAGCCGTAATATTAGTAACGGTTAGGTTAGTAGCCTCTGCACATGCAGGTTTAACGTCTAATTTAAGGTCATCCAAATACCAAGGATAGCCACCATTATATTGCTCTGTATGTTTGATAACTATATAATAGGTTGTGTTAGCGTCTGCCTCGATAGTATCGAAATTAACAATCAATTTCTTATAAGCATTCTCTTCCCACTCGGAAGCATTATATAGTTTAACTAATTGATAAGTAGATTCATCTGATAGATCTGTTTGAACACCTACCTCTAATGTACCGTAAGAAGAAGAATTGTAACTTGGTCTTGCTTGGAAAGATAATTGCAAAGCAGAGATATCACCTTGATAACCTTTCAGGGCAACACCTGAGGTATAATAGAAATATAAGAATTTACTACCCTCGAAAGCAGAAGAAGAATACTCATTAACGCTTGGATAACTATAACCAGAATTATCGTACAAAGGAGCACCTGCCCAACAAGTAGGAAGTGAGTAAGCAGTCTCACTCTCAAAATTCATCGTATAAGGTAAGTCTGCTGAGGTTAGAGGCAAACAAGGAGTTGTAAAGGTAATAGCGTCTGACTCCTTACTAGTACCTGAACACATAGCAGCAACATAAACAGAATAAGTCTTACCTGCTAATACAGTAAGGTTATAAGATGTCTCGGTTAGGCCTGCTACCTCTGTGTAGGCTAAATCATCTTCGTTCTTATAATAAAGATTCCAAGTAGAGACTGTACCACCTTGAGCCCAAGTAATAGTAGCAGAAGAGGTAGTAATATTGTTTACTGCTAAGGCTTGTGGTTTAACACAGTCAGGAGTCTTTTGCAATGTTACATCATCCATTTTAACGTATGCGTATGGAAGTCCTGTAGCCCTAATAGCAACATAACCATTTTGTCCTTGATAAGTAACTAATGGAAACTCATATAGTTGGTATGTACTAGTTGGAGTTATGCTATCAACAGCCGTGAAAGTAGATTCGTCTGTAGGGTTTGTCATTACGCCGACAGTAAGAGTAACAGAATACCAAGACTCATTCTTAGCGTAGAAAGAAACTTGCAATTGATTTGTTGTTGCAACTGCACTCTCGTCAACGTATGGTAATACAACATAATTACCTTCATCAGAGGCGTTGATAGACAAACAAGAATCTCCACTATAAGCAGAATAACCATATACATATATAGAACTTTCACTACCTATTCTTTGCCAACAAGCAGGGAAAGGATATTCGCCGTAAGCGTTAGTTACGTTGTTAGAATCAAAATCCCAAGTCTTTGGTAAATCCGAAGCCATTAAACCTGTACAAGGAGTAGTAAATGTAAGTACGGCTGTCTTTGGATAACTACTTTCACTCTCTCCGCAAGCAGTTGCTACATAAACATTGTATGTAGTCTGTGGATTAACGGTTAGGGTGTAGTTTGTCTCGGTTAATTCGTCTGTTACATTGTAGGTTGTATCAGAAGATTCTTTGTAATAAAGTAACCAAGAAGAAGCATCGTCAGTTTGAGTCCAAGTAAATGTAGCAGCAGTAGCAGTAGTCGTAACTGCAAGTTTGGTAGCCTTTGCACAAGCAGGAGGGTTCTCCTCATTATATACCTCAAGGGCATAAATCTCAGCATAATTGCCACCCTTATTTACTATTTTTATATCGTAGGTTGAATTAGCCTCAGGCAAAGCAATAAGATCTACAATAGTATCACCTATCTTTTCGATTGTGTATAGTTCGGTCCAATCATTAGAAGCAGATGTACGATAATAAGTCCCTAACTCTGTATCAGCATTTAGGTGTTTTATCTTTAAGTAAGGAGTAGTTAGGTTTGTAATATTCAAGGTAGGAAGTACAACGGTAGCATTTTGAGAATAAGAATACATACCTGCGTAATAATAACTCCAATTACCCATATCCCAACAACTAAGATCATTAGTAGTATTCATAACAAAAGCATTTGCATTTGTTACCTCAATAGGACTACATTTGGTCTCAAAGTCATATTTCATTGTCTTAGGGCTGTATTGTCCACAATCTGTTGCAATATAGAAATGATAATTAGTCTGTGCATCTAAGTTAGTCAAAGTAACTGTGCTATCAGAAAGATTTGCTACAGACAAGGTATCAGTAGTATTGTCTTTCCAATAATAAACACTCCAACTAGTATAATCATCATTAGTATTCCAAGCAATTGTAGCACTCTCGGACGTAATAGCACTTATCTCTACATTACTTACAGCCTTACAATCAGGAATATGCTCAATAGTAATATCTTTTACATTCCAAGCGTATCCCCATTCATTTGGTTCTGTGTGTTTAAGAACTATATAATAAGTCTCTATATCGTTAGACATAGTATAAGTATCGAAAGGAACCTCAACTTTTTTGTAACTAACGTCAGACCAATCAGTAGCAGCGAAAGTCTTTATAGAAGTGTATGTACTAGTATTAGTCAAATCTGTCATAATACCAACCTCTAAGGTACCATACGAATCATACGCACCGGTAGGAGTAACGGTAGCAGAGAATTGCAATTCGGTAATATCGCCTGTATAACCATTCAAAGCAACCATATTGTTATACATAACATTAAGATAACCATCAGCCTCAATATATGGATAATCAGGGTGTGTTAGGTTAAGTCTTGTCCAACAAGAAGGTAGATTACCAAGACCAGCCTATTCGTTAGCAGGATTCATCTCGTATGGGATATCGTTCTCGGTTAGATAAACGCAATTAGTTTTGAAAGTAACTTTTTTCCAAGAAGAATAAGAACCATCGGAACATACATTGCGAACTCTTATATTATAAGTAGTATTAGGGGTTAAACCAGTTAAATCTATTGTAGTATCATCGGTATTAGTAAGATTAGTGTTGGTTGAATCCCAAGCCTCAGAAGCAAGTTTTAATTCGTATTGATAACCATCTGTACCCTCTACTTCTGACCAAGAAATAGTAGCACTCTCGGATGTAATATTAGAACTTTTTAGGTTCTTTACAGAATAGCAGAATGGACCAGTTGCCTCAGTGATACTCAATTTGATAGCAGGAGAAGCATCTACACCACTACTAAGCGTAGTAGGCATACTAGCGTCAGAATAACCAGTAGCACTCTTTTCCAAAGTTGTATAAGAACCCCAATAAGGAGCAGGGAAGAAACTACCCATAACTGCCTCAACGGCAATAACTAAGTTAGCGTCAGTTAGTTCGAATGGAGTGGTTAGGTTAAGGGTTTTCCAACCTGTGTCTGAACCAAAATTAAAGTCTCCATCATAAACCAATGTAAAATTATCTGCAGATAGATAATTAGTGTATGTAAGGGACGTTTGATCAGTTAAAGCCATGTAGATTTTAACAGAGACTACCTTACCAGATGAGGATTCCGAATGGCTGCTCAAATAATAAGATAATGAATTAATTGTACCCATTTTGCCTATCTCGTCCGCCAAGTACAGACACTGAGAATAGGAGTTGTTAAAGTACGTATACATAGGTACGTACTGTGTTGTACTCGTAGGAGTTTCTCCACCTATGGTGACAGTAACTTGCGAGTAACCGCTTACGCTAATCAATATAGCAATAAGCCATGTTAAAAATGCTTTTTTCATTGTGTTAAACCTATTAATTAAATTTAATTTTACTTGTTTAATTAATATTACTCTGCTCGATACTGTCCTTATTTCTTTCGGTTTGCAAATTTACGAATAAAAAGGCATAACACAAAAGATTTTCTTAAAAAACTATCTCCTTCCCTCCTCTCCTACCATATTCTTAGATACACTTAAATCCCTTAGTAAGAAAACATAACAATATGTTTTTAAGAGAAATAACAGTAGTATCACTATTCTCTAAAACGTCTTCACTATTCATTAAATTCTTTTCACTAATCGTTAGAATAATATCAGTAATTATTTGAATAAAATCAGTAATCGTTAAAATATTATCAGTAATCAGTAAAATATTATCAGTAATCATTTGAATAAAATCAGTAATTATTTTGATAAAATCAGTAATCGTCAGAATAAAATCAGTAATTATTTGAATAAAGTTAGAAGTTATTTGGATAATATTAGAAGTTATTTTAAGAGAAAAGAAAATGGTGAGACGCCCTATTGCAAATATCTCACCATTAAATAATTATTAATCAATCTTTATTATTATCTTAACCCTATTGCTTGATTAGGGTTTGTGTCTTTGTCATTGAGGAATTTGTTACCTTTATGTAATAAACACCTGCAGATAAGTTCTCGGTAGAAATCTTTATAGATTGTTGATTAGCAGTGTAAATCGTTCTGTATACTACCTTACCATTAACGTCCATAACAACAACAGTAGCATCTTCGGTTAAGCCTTTAACCTCCAATGTAGCGTCCGTAGTTGTAGGGTTAGGATAGGTAAGAACAGAGACTAAGTTATTGATATCAACTAAACTACTTGAATCGGTGGTTGTAGCAGTTGTAGTAGCCCAATCGGACGTACTCTCACCACAATTAGAACGCACTTTAAGAGTGTAAGTAGTGTTTGAAGTAAGATTAGCAAATGTGTAAATAGTTTGCTCAATAGTCTGTATTTCACCATCATTTAGTTGAACATCGTATTTATCTGCCGTTCCATTCCAAGACAAAGTCAAGGAATTAGAAGTAGGAACTACCTCCAAGTTAGTAGGCTTATCACAAGGCTCTGGTTCGTCACTAAGAGTTGTAAATGTAGTCGTTACCCAATCAGACGTACTCTCACCGCAGTTAGAACGTACCTTAATGGTGTAAGTAGTATTTGAGGTAAGGTTAGTTAATTGCTTAGTAGTAGTGGTAAGGTTCTCGATATCACCATTATTCAACTGTACATCATAACTACTTGCTGTTCCTACCCAAGTAATTGTTGCGGAGGTTTGCGATATATTACTTGCTGTTAATGAAGTAGGCTTATCGCAAGGAGCAACAGGGGTGGTAGTATCAGAGGAGTTGTTGAAAACTTTAATATCGTCTATATAGATACCATTAGCATCATAACTATAATCACCCCAACGGAAATTCAATTGATATGTAGCCGACTTGTTTGGCAAATCTATTGTATCGATAGCGTCCTCTACGACAGTGCTATAAGTTACCAATTCGGTCCAAGCATCTGTTTCTGCCGTACGATATAGAACGGTTAGGGTATTAACGATATTAGAGTTATCATAGTCTTGTTGTGTACGTTTGAATGTAAGTGCAGGAACATTGACATTAGAGATATCCAAGATAGGAGTAATAGCGTCCTCTAAATCTTCGCCATAATTGTAATCATGATATAATTCATTCTCTGTAACTTCCCAACCGCTATAAATAGTCCAACAAGATAGATTATCCTCTGTCGTAAAGTCTTCTTCCCAAGCAGTAGTGTTAGTAACAACTGTAACAGGGCAAGGAGTTTTGAAAGTCTGTGTAGAGGAGAATGGATTATTACCTGCCTCGCAAACACCCTCTATGCGTACATCGTAATTATTACCAAATTGTAGATTAGTAAGGGTCACAGAAGTAGTATCACATGGAAGAGTACTCCAAGTTGCTGCACCTGATATTCTATAATTTACTATCCAAGAAGTAACCATTGTATCGGATTGTGTCCAAGATACAGTAGCACTATTAGAGGTAATATTAGTAATGGTTACACCAACAGCCTTAGGACAAGCAGGTAATACGTCTAGAACAACATTATCCAAATTGGCAGATTGATTATCAACATAGAATGCTATATATTCTGCCGTACCTGAATAAGATGCCAAAGAGACTGTATAGGTTGTATAAGCAGAAGTTAGGGTATAAGACTTAATAGACGTAAAGGTAGTACCATCTGTTGGGTCTGTCATAGTACCTACATATATAATAGGAGTAGCACCGTATGAATATTCGGCTTGTTTAGCCTCGAAACTAACTTGTAGAGTATTCATGGCTACGCTTGATACGTCTATTTGAGGTAATGCTGCGTACATTTGTGCATAACTATATTCTGAGAAGGACAAATAATGATTACTATTATTATCAGTAGAAACTATAGGATAGAAACCTGATATTGTCCAACAAGAAGGATATTCGTACCAATCTATAGCATAGTTGTCTGTCTCGAAATCAAATGTTTTTGGCAAATCCTCAGCAGTTATCATAGCACATAAAGTGGTAAAGGTGTAGGTAGTTGTCTCGCCCGTAGCACCAGAGCAATTACTTATAATAGTTAGGGTGTAAGTGGTGTTATATGCTAATGCTGTTGTGGTAAGTGTAGAGGCTGTGTAGTTAGTTTGTGATACGACTGTATTGCCTTGTGCGTCCTTGATAGTAATATCGCAAGACGTTGCGTTAGAGTACCAACTAATAATAGTAGTGTCTTTAACTGAGGTTATATCAATATTAGTAGCCGCTGCACAAGTAGGTGTAAGACTAATAGCCAATGAGTCTATATAATAAGAATAATAAGAATAAGAATAATTTATTGATGCGTTCTGTCGCAATGCTAAACGAGGACTCTCGGCTTGCGATAATTGTTCACTAAACGCTCCCATATCAATAGTAAATGATGTCAATTCTTGATTATTTGCAAGAGAATACAAAGGTACGAATGTAGTTGAATCATCATTTTCTGTTATATAACCTAATTCTAATGTACCTGCTTGAGTACTTTCTGATCTGTAATAGAATTGTAGTCTTAGGTCTGTTAGGTCATTAGAGAATTTTCTTAGAGCAACTATAGGCTTTGGATGAGTAAGGGTTGCTGTTAGATAGAAACCTTTTTGTCCTAAGTAAGCATAATCATACCAAGAGTTCTGTTCTACTATTACTCCCAAAGGATGAGCATCGTCTTGATCTATGGCAGTCCAACAAGCAATCATCTCATTACCATTATAACTCTCAAAGTCTTCTAAGTAGATATTGTCTTCTGTTATGGTCATATCATCCTCAGGGCAAGAAGTTCTAAAACTATATGTTAAGGAATAAGGAGGATTATCTCCACATTCTGTCTTAATATAAACATCGTAACTTGTTGCAGACTCTAAATTAGTTAATTCAACAGAAGGCACATCATTTACATCTATGTTAGTATAAGTAGTATCAGCCGTTTTCTTATAATAGAAAGTCCAAGAAGTATTATCACCCTCCTGAGTCCAAGTAACATCTGCAGACGAAGAGGTAATATTAGTAAATGTAATATCCTTAGCCGCTGCACAAGAAGGTGCTAATGATAAGGTTACATCGTCAATAAACCAATCACTATAAGAGTTATCCATAGTCTTTATAGTAATATAATAAGTTGTTATATTATCATCCATTTGGTAAGATGTTAAAGGAGCATCAAGTTTTTGGAATACAAGATTAGTACTTGACCAAGAAGTAGCAGCGAAAGTGTCAATAGGAGTAAATGTAGACAAATCGCCTACATCTGTCATAACACCTACTACTAAGGAACCAACGTATGTACTTGCAGACTCTGGTTTTGCCCAGAAGGATAATTGCAAATCAGATACATTGCCTTGATAACCTCTTAGCGTAAGAGTACTAGTTTGATATAAACCAAGACTATTATTTCCTGTCTTAGTATTATACAAAGATGTAATAACAGAAGGGAATGTTATACCAGTATATTGAGTTGCTGACTCCAAAACATTCCAACAAGAAGGAGCCTCATTTTCTTCGTCTTGCTCGAAACTAGTAGAATAAGGCAAATCATTAATAGTTAGCGGTGTGCAAGGAATAGTTGCAGTAGAGACTTTGGAGTCTACACTCTCGGTCGCACTACACAAAGCCTTAACATAGATGCTATATGTATTATCTGCCTCCAAGTTAGTAAAGGTATAAGTCTTTTCGGTTACTACATCGGTACTATCGTAAGTCTCAGAGTCTTGTTGTTTGTAATATATTCTCCATTGAGAAGTAGCACCAACTTGATCCCAAGTTAAAGTACAACCATTAGAGTTAAGATTGCTAACAATTAGATTAGAAGGTTTGTTACATTGTGGGGCATATTCCAAAGTAAGATCGTCAATCAAAGCACCACCTGTACCTTTGATAGCAATATATGAAGCACCCTGTCCTTCGTATACTAATGGAACATTATAAAGTTCGTAAGAGGCAGGAGTGTTTATAGTTGTAATAGGGATAAATGTAGTAGAATCGTTTGGATTAGTCATAACACCAACAGTTAGTACGCCTTGACCGCCGTATGAAGCGTATTGTGTCCTAGCATAGAAAGATAATTGCAAAGTAGATACGTCAAGACTCGCATCTATTGGGTTAAGAACAGCAATAGCATTAACATCGAAATAGAAACAATTACTTCCACTATTAGAATAAGAACCATAATCACTACCAAGAACGTATGTACAAGAATAAGAACCGATATGTGTCCAACACTCAGGAATAGAATAAGTATTCCATGAGGTAGCATAGGTAACTACATTATTAGACTCAAAATCCCAAGTCTTTGGAATATCAGTAGAGGTCAAACCAACGCAAGGAGTTGTGAATGTAAGCACAGAAGAGGTAGGATAATCTGCTTGACTCTCTCCGCAAACTGCCTCAATATAAACATCGTAAGAGGTATTAGGCGAAGTAGTAAAAGTATAACTAGCCTCGATTAACTCGTCCGATGCAATATAATCAGTAGCCGAGGATTCCTTATAATAAACTACCCAAGTCTCGGTAGCATCTGGTTGTTGCCAAGTAAGAGTTGTAGAAGCAGAGGTAGCATTAACAACCAAATTGTAAGGCTTACCGCACGCAGGAGCATTCTGTTCGTTATAAACTTCAACTCTATAAAGATAATTGTAATCCCAAGAATAATTACCAACACTTTGTATTTTAACTTGATAATTAGTAGACGGATTAGGCAAAGCAAATGAGTCTGTAACCGTAGAGACAGACGTACCAATCTCAGCAAATAACGACCAATCAGCATTCTCTGTTGCACGGTAATAAAGTTTTAACGGAGTAGTATTGCTATGTTTTACTTTAATATAAGGAGTAGTTGCACTGGCTATATTAAATATAGGAGAGATAGCGTCCATACTTACATAAGTATAAGCCACTAACGAAAACGGTGTACTATTATCCCAAAGATAACCATTTACCATAGGCAAAGTCCAACAATATGCACCATCGCCGAAATCCTCTACCCAAGCGTTCTCGTCATCTACTGTAACTATATCGCAAAGTGTCTTAAAGGTTAGTATATTACTTGAAGCAGGGTTCTCACCGCAATTAGTCTTAACAATAATATTGTATTCTGTCTGAGAATCTAAATTAGTTAGCGTAGCGGAAGGAGTAGTAGAGACATTAACTTGTGAATAAGCAGCCGTGTCTCCTACTTTCTTGTACCAAACTGTCCAAGAAGTATTATCACCCTCTTGAGTCCAAGAAATTTTTACGTCATTAATTCCAAGACTATCAACAGTTAGTGCAGTTGCCTTCTCACAATCTGGAATTATATCCAAACTAACATCGTCTAAATACCAATAATGACTTGATAATAACTTGAAAACTACATAATATGTTGCCGTCTCGTCATTTACAGTATAGGTATTGAAAGGCACGATAGACTCTTTGTATAGAAAATCAGAATAATTCGACTCATAATCAGAAGCAAACAAAGTATCGATAGGAGTAAAAGTAGAAGTATCGCTCAAATCAGTCATAATACCTATGGCTAACTTACCCTCTGTATAATAATCACTTGAAGGTTTGGATTGGAAAGTTACTTGCAGTTTGGAAATATCGCCCGAATATCCATTCATAGCAACGATATTATACAATCCTAGCACAAAATAATAAGCACCCGAGTAAGCATAACCATAGCCATATTGATCATAACCTATTGTAGGATATTTAGTTGTATAGCCATAACTTGTACTTTCGTATTTGTCAATAATAGTCCAGCAATCAGGCTCGCCACCTTCCTCACCGCTCTCAAAATCATCGATATAAGGTAAATCATTAGAGGTAATCACAGGGCAAGTCGTTTTGCCAGAGATAGTTTTCCAGAAAGAATTGCCATTAGCACAAACAGTACGCACACGAATATCGTACTCTGTATTTTCTGCCAAATTATTAATTGTAGCAAATGTGTCTGCAACGCTATAAATATCAGTCTCAGACAATTCACTCCACTCTTGATCAGTAGTTTTGTATTGATACTCATAACCAGTTGAGTTAGTAGCAATATTCCAAGAAAGTGTAATAGTAGAATTAGTAGAACCATCAACCTTTAATCCCTTTACAGAATAGCAAACAGCACCGCTGCCACCTGTGTAAGTAATCTGAGTATTAGGTTTGTACGAATATTTGTTAGAAAAATCGCTTATAGCCGTATTTGTGTCGGGAGCCGTCTCGTCTTGCAAGATTACGTAGGTATTTTCGGCGTAATCGTATTTAAGAGTAGTAGAACAACCGCCCTCATTAGTACAACCATTACTCTCAACAAGAACAATAAGATTATTACCCCCGTAAGTGTAAGGCGTTGTAAATGTGATAGTATACCAAGAATTAGAGGTTAGGCCAGAAACTGCACCATCATAGACAAGAGTAGCGTTTTGCCTTAACTGAGCCCAAGTAGAAGATGTACTCAAAGCATCTGCTTCGTAGAGATAAACTTTTATCGTTGAGCCAGTTGTACCGCTTGCTTGATCAACCTCGTAACCGATACTCGTAATAGATGCTCCGCTACTTATACCCTCTAAATCCTCTAAGGTGTACATAATTGCGGAGTAATGATAACCATAATATCCCGCAAGGACACAACTACCTGTGGAGTAGGTTCCCTCACCTATGGTTATGGTTTGCTGCGAAAACCCACAAAGGCTTAAGAATAAAGCCAGTAGTGGAACTAGAAATGATTTTTTCATTGTGTAAAAAGTATTAATTTAACAATCTATATATTTATTTTTTTCTTTTTTTTTCAAATTAATTTAATTT
>CAVAII010000104.1:0-5360 GCA_963588535.1 Erysipelotrichaceae bacterium
GCTATAACAGTATTAGATAATAATACCACCATAACAAGACAACTAATAAATGATGTGATTACGTTTTTCTTCATTTTATTATTAGTTTTTTATTATTTCTCTTGATTAAATACCTGAGTGCAAAGTTACAAACTTATTTTCGATTTACAAAATTCTTCGCTTTTGTTGCAACCTTTTGTGGTTTCTTGCGTATATGGTTAGATTAATACTTATTATATGACTGAGAAAAAAGAGAAAATCGGTTTGTATTTTGGTTCTTTCAATCCTATACATGTAGGGCATTTGATATTAGCCAGTTATATTGTACAGAATAGTGATCTAAAGAAGATTTGGTTTGTTGTCTCTCCACAGAACCCACTCAAAAAGCAATCCTCTTTGGCAGATAACAACACACGTTATCATTTGGTACAACTGGCAGTAGAAGACAATCCTTTGTTCGAGGTCTCTAATGTAGAATTCTCTCTTCCCTTGCCTTCATATACTATCAATACCCTAAATTTCTTATCTAATAAATATCCTAACAAAGAATTTGCTATCCTAATGGGTGAGGATAATCTTGTTACTATTGATAAATGGAAAGATTATCAACTAATTCTACAAAACTATCCTATATATGTCTACCCAAGAAAAGAAGAAGAAAAAACGACAATAAAAACCAATTTCAAGGACTATAATATAAATGTTGTAGATGCTCCGTTGATTAATATTTCTGCTTCATATATAAGAAGTTTGATAAGACAGGGCAAGAGTATTCAGTACTTTGTAACTGACAAAGTTTATAAAGAAATTGAAAAAAGCAACCTTTATAGACAATAAAATTAAATTTTTTGAGTTAAAATGCAACATTATCCTGAAATTTGCGTAAATAAGATTTGAATACAAAAAACAAAATAAGATGAGGCAATTAAAAATTTCAAAGCAGTTAACTAACAGAGAGATTACTTCATTAGATAAATATCTCCAAGAGATTGGTCGTTTGGAAATGATCACTCCCGAGGAAGAGGTTCAGTTAGCACAAAAGATCAAACAAGGAGATCAAAAGGCTTTAGAGAAACTAACTAAGGCTAATTTGAGATTTGTTGTTTCTGTTGCTAAACAATATCAGAATCAAGGTATGAGTTTGCCAGACTTGATTAATGAAGGAAATGTCGGACTAATAAAAGCAGCACAACGTTTTGATGAAACAAGAGGATTCAAATTCATCTCGTACGCAGTATGGTGGATTCGTCAAAGTATTTTGCAAGCATTAGCAGAGCAATCTCGTATAGTACGTCTGCCTTTGAACAAAATCGGCTCATTAAATAAGATAAACAAAGAATACGCTCGTTTAGAGCAGGAATTTGAACGTACTCCTAATCACGAAGAAGTAGCAGAGGCTTTGGATTTGACTGATGCCGAGGTTAGAGAGAGTCTTAGAAACTCAAGCAAACATACATCTATGGACGCCCCTATTGATAATGACGGCGAGAATACTATGTATGACTTTATGAAGAGTGAAGACAATCAGACACCTGAAAGCGAGTTAATGTACGAAAGTCTAAAGACTGAGATAGAAAGGGCTTTGTCTACTTTGTCTCAAAAAGAAAAAGATATAATAGAAATGTTCTATGGTTTGGCTGGTTATAGTCCTATGACATTAGACGAAATCGGTGAGAAATTTGACCTTACAAGAGAACGTGTTCGTCAAATCAAAGAAAAGGCTATTAAACGTTTACGCCACACATCAAGAAGTAAAATCTTAAAATCTTATTTAGGTTAGATTTCTTCCCTTGGTAAGAGATCCTTATCCCTCACACTTATTACGAATATAGATAATCCATGCAGGAAAGCAAACATAATATTGTACTTTCGCTTGGTAGCAATTTGGGAGAGAAAAAACAAAATATCCAACAAGCATATCATCTTTTACAAGAGTATTTAGGTGATATGCTAAAATGTTCTTCTTACTATGAGACCAAACCTTGGGGATTTGAATCAAGTAAATATTTTGTTAATTCCTGTGCTTTGTTCTCCACTCTCTACAATCCTTTCGAGAGTTTAAAGATAATCAATGATATTGAACGACAATTAGGTCGCAAACGTTCCTATTTGGCAGGTTATGAGGATAGAATAATAGATATTGATATTATATTCTATGACCAAGAACATATTCACACCCCAGAACTACAAATCCCTCACCCGCTTTGGCAGGTAAGAGATTTTGTAATCAATCCCTTAAAAGAGATTCTTCCCGATTTGGTCGTTCCTTTGCCTAAATCTTAGTCTTTAGCATTCTTGTTGCATTCAAGACACAAAGTACCATTACTCCAACATCGGCAAATACCGCCATCCACATACTTGCCACACCAATACTTGCTAACAATAATACTAATACCTTAATAAATATAGCAAAGACTACATTCTCTATTGCAATACGTATCGTTTTGCGTGCAATCTTAATAGCAGTAACTATCTTAGAAGGTTTATCGTCCATAAGGACTATATCAGACGCCTCGATAGCTGCATCAGATCCCAAACCACCCATTGCTATACCTATGTCAGATAGTGCTAACACAGGAGCATCGTTAATACCATCGCCAACAAAAGCAACTTTTTCCTTATTATTCTCTTTACTCTTGTTCTCATTTACTATCTGCGACACTTTCTCTACTTTATCCTGTGGTAGCAAGGCTGCATGAAATTCGTCCAAACCTAATTGTTCGCTAACGTCTTTTGCAACCTCTTGTTTGTCTCCTGTCAACATTACCAAACGATCTATACCGCAATGTCTTAGTCCTTCTATTGCCTGCCCTGCATCATCTTTTACTTTATCAGATATTACAATATGTCCAACATATTGATTATCTATCGCAACATGTATTATAGTCCCCACCTTATGACAATCTCTCCATTGAACACCTATCGTATCCATTAGTTTAGCATTGCCTACGGCCACCGTCTTATCATTAATCTTAGCAATAATACCTTGTCCTGCCACCTCCTTTACTATCTCTACCGAGCAAGAGTCTTGTTCGTTTGGATAGGCATTGCGAAGTGAGATAGCAATAGGGTGATTAGAGAATCTTTCGGCATGTGCTGCTATGTGTAATAACTCTGTTTCGGATATTTTGTCTGGATGAACTGCCGTTACCTCGAATTGTCCTTTGGTCAAAGTGCCTGTTTTGTCAAATATCATCGTCTTAACCTTAGACAAAGTGTCTATATATGCACCTCCCTTTATAAGAATACCTTGCTTAGATGCTCCTCCGATACCACCAAAGAATGTTAAAGGTACAGAGATAACCAACGCACAAGGACAAGATACGACCAAAAAGATCAAAGCCCTTTGAAGCCAAATAGGAAATCCCATAGCATAACTCTCCATAAACAAAGGAGGCAAAAAGGCTAAACCAATAGCACAAAATACTACGATCGGAGTATAGATTCTTGCGAACTTGCGGATAAAAGTCTCGCTCTGTGATTTATTCTGCGAAGAGTTCTCCACCAAATCTATAATCTTTGCAACCGTAGAATCGCTATATTTCTTACTAACCTTTACTCTTAGAACGCCAGATATATTAATACAGCCCGATATTACATCATCTGCCTTAGAGACGTCTCTTGGCATCGACTCGCCCGTTAAGGCTATCGTATTCAATGCCGAACTACCCTCTATTATTACACCATCCAAAGGAACTTTCTCACCCGGTTTGATAACAATTATAGCACCTACTGGCACCTCCTCAGGCTTTACCGTCCTAACCACACCATTCTCCCATAAGTTTGCCGTCTCGGGTCTTATATCCATAAGCGAAGTAATACTCTTGCGTGAATGGTCGCTCGCATAATCCTCAAACGCCTCCCCTATTTGGAAAAACAGCATAACAAATACTGCCTCTGCAAATTCTGTATCCGTATTCGGAAGAAAACCTATACACAACGCACCAATAGTGGCTACACACATTAGGAAGTCTTCATTAAAAAGATTTCCTTTGCTTGCTTCTTCCGCTGCCTCCATTATTATGTCGTATCCAATTACTATATATGGTATAAGGTAGATAAGCAACAATTGCCAAACTGCCAAAGAAAAACTTTTCTCTATTATAGTTGCTATAACTAACAACGCAGTCGCTACAATGATTCTAATTATTTTCTTTTTCATAACGCAATAATGTTTTAATTTTCGTTTGCAAAATTACAATCATTCTCGTGCAACCTAGTTGCAAAGTTGCTATTAAGGAAAAAAACAGTATCTTTGCAAAACGATAACAACGTATTATTGAGATGGTAGAAGATTTGATAAAAAGATTAGAAGACAAAGGCATAAAGCCTACATCTAATAGGATTTTGGTATTAAGAGAAATGATAAAAGCCAATCACCCTATGAGCCTATCTGAAATAGAAGACGCCCTCTTGACCCTTGATAAGTCAAGTATATATAGAGTTATGGAGTTATTTGCTAAAAACGATGTCGTAGATACTTTCGAAGATGGTCGTGGTATCCAAATGTACGAGTTGTGTCAAGCACAAGGCCATTGTGATAACTCAGATGCACACCTACACTTCTATTGTGAGAAATGCCACAAGTCTTATTGCCTTAAAGAATTGAAACCACAAGACCTCAACCTACCAGAAGGCTTCTCTATTCACTCCATTTCTTTTGTTATAAATGGTATTTGTAATAATTGCCGCACCTCTAATAAGTAACGTCTAACAAATAAAGACTGCTTTCTATAATTTTATCGTTCTACTTTTTCGCTAGTCTAAACTCTATCGGCATATAGTATTGTTGCCTAACGAGTTTATTGCCAACTTTTGCAGGAGTCCATTTCGGCATTAGTTTCATTACCCTTATAGCCTCTTCTCCGCAGCCACCACCAATATCTCTTAAGACCTTGATATTACTTAGACTGCCGTCCTTTTCTACGATAAAACTCACAAATACCCTACCTGCAATACTATCTTTTATTGCTTTTTCGGGGTATTTTAGATTCTTCGCAAGAAACTCTGTCATTGCCTCTTTTCCTTGTGGAAACATTGCTCCTTCGTCTACAACTTGGAACACTTCTTCTTCACTGACCTTAGTCTGTGCTATACTTGAATTATTCAATCCTAATAGCACAAATGCTAAACTCAATACTGCGATTACCTTTTTCATAATATAAACGGTTTTAAGTTATTAACTGTTAAATGAACAAACTTTTTGTTCACGTTGCAAATTTAGTAATATTTTTCTGTCCTACAAATTTTTTCACGTCTTTTTTACAAATTTTTATCTACTAACCTAATAATAGAACAACTTCTTAAAAGATTTTCTTTTCCTCTCTTTCCCTGAAAATAAAATGACACTTTATCAAAATAATATTAGAGATTATTCAAAT
>CAVAII010000105.1:0-17492 GCA_963588535.1 Erysipelotrichaceae bacterium
AAAGTGCCGTTTTATCAAACTAAATTGGCAGAATATTTGGATAAAGTGTCACTTTGTTCCGATAATCTGGCAGAATATTTCAGCGTTTTCAAGACCCCTTTTTAGGATATCTATTTTTTATGGTCTTTCTGTTTGTCTTTGGCAGTTGTCGCAGTTATTACAAGGGGAGGACTGCTCACCAAAATAGTCTAAGATGTATTGCCAACGGCATTTGTCGGTAACTACCCATTGTCGCATTTGATAAGATTTCTCCAAAGTCGTCTTTTGCGGATTATCGTATATCTCTTTGGTAAATAGGTTGGCAGTAGAAAAAGGACGATCCTGTAAGAAAACTATCACATTACCCTCAATCTTTGGCGTATAGGAGATAATATTTTTCTTACTCATGGCTATAAAATCCTGAATCACTTGTTTTTCGGTAGTAAATCCGTACTGAGCAAATTTTTTCTCATTAACACGCACTTCATCATAGTGAATAGTAGGATATTGTCTCAAAAGCAACTCCACAATATACCAATACTGATCATATTCATTAACAAAACGATTCAATTCTGCATTATCTACCAAAATCTTTACCAAACCTTGCGGATTCTCGTCTCTATAGAAATCCACCCAACCTTCGTTGCGTAAGATCTTCAGACTATTGCGGACAATCATATCAGTATATGATGTCTGGGTTACAAAGTCGTTGAAATTGAAAGCAAACTTCTCACCCTTACCACAATTGAACGATATCCTATAAAGACTACACAGTATCTTGTAAATATTCCTTATGATATTCTTTTCAGGATAGGAATAACTACTTAGATATTTGTGTATCTGCATATCTTTATCGTTGTAAAAGAGAATACTTTCCGAAGGTTTGCCGTCTCGACCTGCTCGTCCAAACTCTTGATAAAAGCCCTCAATAGTACTCGGCATATTATAGTGTATTACCTTTCTTACATCGGCTTTATTTATTCCCATACCAAAGGCAGTCGTTGCCACAATAACTTGCGTCTTGCCACTTATCCAACTATTCTGTGTCGCCTCTCTTTCATACGAGGTCAAGTTAGCACTATATGGTAGGGCATTGATATTATATTTTTCCCTTAAACTATTAGCCAACAGAATAGTATCTGCTCTCCTTAGGCAATAGACTATACAACTCTCTGTGGTAGAGCGTAGGATCTCGGCTAATTTTCCTATTTTGTTTGTCGTCTCTATTGTCCTTAGGAAAATATTTTCTCTATAAAAACTACCAACAAATATTTTTGGCTGTCTCATTGACAGAGATTTAACTATATCTTCTCTAACCATTGAGGTAGCCGTAGCAGTTAAGGCAAGAATCGGTACAGAGGGTAGAATTTCTCTAACAACGTCTATTTTGCGATATGATGGGCGAAAATCATGTCCCCATTGTGAGATACAATGTGCTTCATCTATAACTATAAGACTAATTTTCAACTCCCTAAGGTGTGTATGAAAATCTTTGTCTTGTAGTCTTTCGGTAGCAATAAAAAGGAATTTGGCAATATGATTATACAATTGATTGATGGCAGTACGATTCTTATCCATAGACTGCAAAGAGTTGATACTAACTGCTTTGATACCTACTTTGTTAAGATTATCTATTTGATCTTTTATTAGAGATATCAACGGTTCTACAACAACGCAGACGCCTGTTTGCATTAGGGCTGGAATCTGATAACATAGACTCTTACCACTACCTGTTGGCAAGATGGCAAGTGTATCATTCCCTTCCATAACAGAAGATATAATCTCCTCTTGTTTAGGACGGAAGGAGTCATAACCCCAATACTTTTTTAAGATTTCGTACCTTTTGTCAGCCATAAATCACAATGCCGAAATAATATCTAACTTTATTCAGATAATATCTAACTTTATCAAAATAATATCTAACTTTATTCAGATAATATCAGTAATCAGTAAAATATTATCAGTAATCATCAAAATAAAATCAGTAAAGAAAAAATTCTTTTCAGTAAACAATAAAATATTATCTAAGAATAAAAAAATCCTTTACCGAAAAGAATTCTCTTTTTTATATAGTCATTCGTTTAGAATGGAGAGTTGAAATCCTCAAATCTCTGATTTACTTTGTCTTTCTCCGAAAGGATAGGATTCTCTACGTTCCAATCTATATTCAATGTCTTGTCGTTCCAAATAATACCGCTTTCGCTTGCTTTATTATACAAGTTAGTACATTTGTAAGAGAATATAGTATTGTCTTTCATTGTCTTAAATCCGTGAGCAAAGCCTTCGGGGATATAGAACATTAGTTTGTTTTCGCTACTTAGGACAATAGAGTAATGTTTGCCGTAGGTAGGGGAGTTTTTCCTTAGATCTACTGCCACATCCATTACTTCGCCTTGAATAACTCTTATTAGTTTGCCTTGCGTATAAGGAGGTAATTGAAAATGTAGACCTCTTACAACGTCCTTTTGGCTCATTGACTCATTATCTTGAACGAATTTCATAGTAAGACCCGAGTCAAAGAATCTTTTCTCATTATATGACTCATAGAAATAACCTCTATTGTCCTTAAATACATCAGGCTCTATGATTTTCAATCCTTCGATAAACGTATCTATAACTTTCATCTTAGTATTTTGTTATTCGTTTTCTGCACTTTCTATTGCTTCCATAACGCCTTCACTCATTGTAGGGTGAGGATGTACAGAGGATAGGATTTGTTTACCTGTTAAGCCCATTTGTCTTGCAAGTACTATCTCTTCTATCATCTCTGTTACGTTTTCTCCAACCATTGAGCAGCCAAGTATTAAGTCTGTCTTTTTGTCCATTACTATTTTTACAAAGCCATCTCTATTACCTGCAGCCGTTGCTTTACCCGAAGCGACAAACATAAACTTACCGATCTTTATCTCATAACCTTGTTCCAATGCTTTGTCTTCTGATAGACCTACTGAGGCTACTTCTGGCGATGTGTAGGTACAACCTGGTATGTTGGTGTAATCTACTAATGGTGTTTGTTTACCAAGAATGTGATCAACACACACTTTAGCCTCTGCACTTGCAACATGAGCCAAAGCAGGACCCTTAACGATATCGCCAATTGCGTAGATACCTTTTACATTAGTTTGATAATAGTCATCAACTTTTACCTTACCTCTTTCGTATTCAACGCCAGCGTCTTCTAATCCCAAACCGCTTAGATTAGTCTCAACTCCAACGGCAGAAAGTACTATATCACACTCCAAAGTCTCGTTTTTCTTACCTGAAAGCGTAACAACGCATTTGTCATCAACTATTTCTACCTTATCAACCGATGTACCTGAATAGACTTTCATACCATTCTTTTTGAAACAACGTTGTAATGTGGAGGCAACTTCTTTATCCTCGTTAGGAACTATTGTTGGCATAAACTCAACAAGTGTAACCTGCGTACCAATAGTTTGATAGAAATGAGCAAACTCCGAACCTATTGCACCCGAACCAACAACTACCATACTCTTTGGTTGTTCTTTTAGGGTCATTGCTTCTCTGTAACCGATAATATGTTTACCATCTTGTGGCAAATTAGGCAATTGACGGCTATGAGCACCAACTGCCAAGATAATATGTTCGGCTGTTACTGTTTCTGTTGCGTTCTCGTTGTTGGTAATAGTAACTGTGTGGTCTGCATTTAGTTTAGCCGTTCCATACTTTACTTCTACACCGCTTTTGTTCATTAAGAACTCAACACCTTTACTCATTTGGTCAGCAATACCTCTTGAACGCTCTACTATTTTAGCAAAATCTACCTTTGCCTCGCCATTTATCTCAATGCCGTATTCATTTGCTTTTTGAGTATAATGAAATACTTGTGCAGATTTAACCAATGCTTTGGTAGGAATACAACCCCAGTTAAGACATATACCACCTAATCTCTCACGTTCTATTAATAAAGTTTTCTTACCATTTCTTGCTGATCTTTCTGCTGCAACGTATCCGCCAGGACCAGCACCTATTACTATTATATCGTAGTTCATCTTATTTAAAAATGTTATTATTTCGTTTAGTTTTATTGTTTGCAAATTTACAACTATTTTCAAAATCGCACAAATAAATTCTACTTTTTCTATTAAATTAGACGTTTTGAGTAATTGAAAGGGAGTGATAACGTACTCTAATTATAAAGACTTGTTGTTATTACTTTGAAAAATAGTTTTATTCTTTATTTGACTTATAGATAGGGTGATATCGTTCTAAGTCTTTTCTTAGATCCTTAATTTGTAAGTTAATGTATATTTGAGTAGAACGAAGACTCTCGTGTCCCATCATTGCTTTGACGGCAACTAAGGAAGCACCCTCTTTAATTAACTCTGTTGCAAAACTATGGCGAAGTATATGAGGGTGAATAGACTTAGTTATACCTGCTTGTAAGGCGACTTCGTTAAGCATTTTGTTTATGAATTGGCGAGTTAGTTTCTTGCCACGTTTGTATGATAAGAATACATAATCTTTTGATTTAGGGTCTATTTTGTTATTCTCTCGATAGTCGTTGATATATGTAAGTAAGTCTTTTAGTACGCCTTGTGCAATAGGAACATAACGCTCTTTGTTACCTTTACCGATTATATCCAAATACTCTTCTTTTACGTTGATATTTTCTAATTTTAGGTTAATAAACTCACTAACTCTCAAGCCAGTAGCATAGAGTAATTCGATACTTACTTTGTTTCTAAAACCATAATAAGTACTTGTATCAATAGAATGAATTATCTGGAATATTTCTTCATTCTCTAATATTGTAGGTAGTTTTTGTTCTAACTTGGGAGTAACTATTAGTTTGGAGACATCTTTTTTTACGACATCCATTAGGGTTAAGTATTTGAAAAACGCTCTTAGAGACTGAATTATACGAGTTAAGGAAGTTGCTTTTAGTAAGTTGTCTTCTTGTTTTTGTTGAGATATTGGTTTAGTAGGGGAGTGTGGTTTCTTTGGTTTTGTTGTTGTGTTTTTCTTTACTTTTTTCTTTTTCTTAACTATAGTATCAAGGAAAGAATTGATTATCTTTGGAGTTATTTGTTTGGCATTAATCTCAGGGTAAGAAGTATTTAAGAAATCTACAAAGCGACTACAATCAATAAGATAAGAGGTAACAGTATTCGGACTAAGCGAACGTTCTATGGATAAGAAATATTTGAAATCCTCTAAGTAACTATCAAATTGTGTCATCGCATAAAAATATATTTCGCCTACTATCTGTCTAAATCTTTTAACGTCTTGTTTTAATCTTTTAACGCTATATTTAGATTCTTGGACGTCCTATGATATTCATCTTAGATTGTATTCTATACGCACGGCGAGATACGTACTTAGAAGGGTGAGCAGGATTACGATGCAAAGGAGATGGAAGGATAGATGCTAATAAGGATGCTTCCCTTTTGGTTAAGTGTTTGGCTGAGTGATGAAAATAGTACTGTGAGGCGGCTTCTACTCCGTATATTCCGTCTCCAAATTCTATTACATTAAGGTATACTTCCATTATTCTGCGTTTGGACCAAAACGTCTCCATAAGTATTGTATGCCATGCTTCTAATCCTTTGCGTATATAGGATTTTTGTATCCAAAGAAATGTGTTTTTAGCCGTTTGTTGTGTTATAGTGCTACCGCCAAAAGACTTCTTACCACGCTGTTTATTAACTTTTATGGCGTGTTGAATGGCTTGTTTGTCAAAACCTTTGTGATAAGGAAAATTTTGATCCTCTGCCGCTATTACTGCTACGACCATATTCTTAGATATATCCTCATAATCTACCCAATCTTTCTTCAAACGAACTTCTCTTTCGGACGAAAAAGTCTGTTCTATACATCTTTCGACCATAAGAATAGTAATCGGTGGGTTAATCCACTTATATAATAAGGTAATAACTATAGTCCAAAGGAAAAAGGCAAGACAAAATATACCAAGTCTTTTGAAGAATTTCTTAAAAGAGAATTTTCTCTTTTTTGTTTTATTTTCGAATGTTACGTTTTGAGCCATTATGTCTAAGAAATTTTGTGCAAAGGTACTACAAAAACGAATAAAGAGACAATTTTTTGTGAAAAAAGTTAGTATTTTATTGTAAGTAGTGAAAAAATTCGTAAATTTGCACAATTATTATATAATAGGATATGTCAATAACAAGCGATATGTTAGGAAAAAGAATAGTTTTATGTCTAATGTTTGTGTTAACTTTTACGATTGTTAACTCTCAGACAACATTATTAATGCCGACTACTGGTAGTAAAGACACTACTATTAGTTCTTGCGTATTATATGACGACGGTGGACTGACGGGTAATCATTCTGCACATACTTACGCCACTTATACCTTCCGTACAGGCAATCCAAACACAAGATATCGTATTACCATTAATCCTTATCTATATCATTATAACGAAGGTTTAGCCAGTGTGAAGATATACAACGGTGATCAGGTTATTAGTGATAGTCTATTAAGTGATAATAATGTTAATGGAGGACAAATGATTGGTGATGTCGCATGGTTTACTTATTCTTCTTCTGATGTTATAACCGTAGAGTTCAAAGCAGACGACAATGACCCACAACCTGGCTTTATGATAGAATTAGACGAATGCGGTTGCGAGAAAGCCAACAATGTTGTTGCTACTTTTACAGATACTACTACCGTTACGATTACTTGGGACGCATCTTCTACTACTACCGAGTGGGAAGTTGATTACACAACATATTTTCCGTATAATCTTGCAGACGAATCTCATCACCCTAGTTTTGCTAATAACGATACTTTGCACACCCTTACAACTAATACTAATTCTATAACTATCAACAACCTTGATGCTCATAGTTTTTATTCGTTTAACGTCCGTCCTAAATGCGATACTTATCCTGGCAAAGGTACTGGCGAATTAGTTTCTGCTTGTCCTTGTGTTAAACCATTAAACCTTACGATGAGTTACGATGATGACAGTATTTATGTTGATTGGGATAATCCTCGCTCATACGATGTTGTTTGGACAATCAATCATAATGTAAATGGAACATCTGTATATGATTATGTAGATACAACATATTGGTCTATGCCTAATAGTGATAGTCTTGGGACGATATATGTTCTTGGCAATTGTAGTGATGAAACTGGTAAATATTCCAACGCCTTAGTTTGTAATGAACAATGGATAGATATTGATACGCTTTCTAAGATAAAAATAATTGGCGATAGCATATATTGCAAAGGAGATAGTATTGTATTGGCAGTTGAGGGTGTAGGAAATAAAGAGGCTACTTATCTATGGAATACTGGCGATACTACATCTTCTATTTATGTTAATATCAATAACTTTGATACTATCTTTATTACGGATACTACCGCAAATACCGATACTATTATCAAAAAAGATACCACTTATTCTTGTGAAGTATTTATTCAAGACGGTGGATGTACGGTTAATCTAACCAAACAAATCAATATCGAAAATAGTTATTCTGATACTATTACCGCCGATATTTGCGAGGGTGAGAGTTATGATGAATTTAATTTCCACGAAAATACTACTGGATCATACACTCAATTCCTTACAACTATTAATGGTTGCGACAGTAATACAACACTACTTCTAACCGTACACCCTGCAACTATTGACACCTTTGATATTATAGGCTGCGATGAAGGTTATACAGACGACAATTTCTCTATACAAGAGAGCGGCACTTATACCAAAATGTTGTCTTCTATATATGGTTGCGATAGTTTGGTAACTATTAATTTCTTGTACGTTGAAACAATAAAAGATACTATCGATGCAGAAATCTATATGGGTGATACTTTTACTAATAGTATGTTCCACGAAGGTGCAAGCGGTACTTATACCTACGATTCTATCGATGAATATGGTTGTACCAATACATATACGCTGAACCTGAAGGTAATAGAATTGAAATTCCCTAATGTTATAACGGCTAATAATGATGGTGTGAATGATTTATTCGAACCAAAAGATTTATTAACTCAAACTATTTTCGATGAGACTATACTAAGGATTTACAATCGTTATGGTAGGTTGATATTCGAAAAGAAAAACACTCATAGCAAAGAAGACTTGTGGGATCCATTAGAGACAAATACTCCAACAGGTACATATTTCTATCGGTTTATTGCTAAGAGCAAGAAAAAGAATATCGATGTTACAGGTACGGTAGAGGTTTTAAGAGAATAGAGATAGTAGAAAATCAACTAATAATCAAATAAATAATAGACTAACAAGAAAGAAACAAAAGATGAATATAGCAATTGTCGGAACTGGTTATGTAGGATTAGTATCAGGTACATGTTTTGCCGAGATGGGTATGAATGTTATCTGTATTGATATAGACAAAAAGAAGATAAATGACCTAAACGAAGGCAAGATTCCTATTTATGAACCAGGTTTGGAAGAATTAGTTAAGCGTAATGTAAAGGAAGGACGTTTGCATTTTACAGATAATTTGGCAGTTGTTATAAATGATGTCGAAGTAGTTTTCTCTGCCGTTGGTACTCCTCCCGATGAAGATGGAAGTGCAGATTTGCAATACGTTATCAATGTAGCAAGAGAGTTTGGTCAAAACATTAACAAGTACAATCTATTGGTTACCAAATCTACTGTCCCTGTTGGAACGGCAAAAATAGTCAAACAAGTAATCAAAGAGGAATTAGACAAACGTAATGTAAAGATAGATTTTGACGTTGCGTCTAATCCTGAGTTTTTGAAAGAAGGTGCTGCTATAAAAGACTTTATGTCGCCCGACAGAGTTATTGTTGGTATAGAAAGTGAGAAAGCCAAACAGTTGATGAGTAAGATTTATAGACCATTCTTATTGAATAATTTTAGGGTTATATTTACCGATATTCCTTCTGCCGAGATGATTAAATACGCATCTAATAGTATGTTGGCTACGAGAATTAGTTTTATGAACGATATTGCTAATCTATGTATCAAAGTCGGAGCAGATATCAATATGGTTAGGAAAGGTATCGGTAGCGACACTCGTATTGGTAGCAAATTCTTATATCCTGGTTGTGGATACGGCGGTAGTTGTTTTCCAAAGGACGTTAAGGCGTTGATTCAAACAGCAAAAGAACATAACTATGAGATGAAAGTCCTACAAGCCGTAGAAGAAGTTAATCAATATCAAAAAACAGTCTTGTTTGAGAAACTACACGATTACTACAAAGGCGATTTAGAAGGTAAGACAGTATGTTTGTGGGGATTAAGTTTCAAACCCGAGACAGACGATATGAGAGAGGCAACTTCTTTGGTGATTATAGATTTATTGATTAAGGCAGGATGCAAAATTAATGCGTGCGACCCGATAGCAATACCTAATTGCAAAAGACAAGTAGGAGATAAGGTGAATTATTTCAACGATATGTATGAAGCTATTAACGACGCAGACGCCTTGTTGTTGATTACCGAATGGAAACAATTCCGTGTACCAGATTGGAATAAGATAAAACAAACAATGCACTCACCATTGATTATAGATGGTAGAAATATCTATGATGCCAAAGAATTAACCAACAACGGATTTACTTATCTACATATCTAATCTCTTCGCTCCGCCGCTCCAAACCCTAGGGTATGGCGGAGCGGAGTCATGAAAGAGCAGAATAAAATCTAACTTTATCAAAATAATATCAGAGTTTATTCGGATAAAATCAAACTTTATTTTGGGTATTATCTATTAAGAAACTATCTTAAACTATCTTTATTTTTATCTGTTGACCGATAGAATAACCCATAAGACGAGAGATATTGTCTTCTCTTACTGCTAATTCCAAATTACGAGTAGAGGATATGGTCAAAAGTGATTTGCCTTTGGTGGCTTTATCGGCGTACGAGGCAGACAATTCTTTTATTATATCGTCCACATCTGTCTGCAACTCAAAACCTCTTCCGTTCAAAGCCTCTTTGAATGTTTTGTCATCGATATTTAAGTATGCGTTGCCATAATCGTCTATATAGATAATCTCGCAAGTAATTAAGTTTTTGTCTATTATAGGCAATGGGAGAGAACTATCTGTCTTGAATCCATCTTGTCTATTACCCAAATTATCCATACCACCGTCCTCGATAATTATTTTTGCTATCTTTACAAATAAATCCGTTACGGCAAAAGTATAATAATTACTATCCGAAAATACATTAGTGCAGTCTGTTATCTCTACTTCTTTTCCCTCGAAAACAATACTAGGCAATCCATTATCAGTACATATATAATATTGCTGGTTATACTTGACAACAACAAATGCTTTGGTCGAATCCTCATACGTATTGGCATCTATGATATGTATAGTCCCTTTGGGAAAATTCATACAAGAGTTCTTAACCACGAATGCTGCTGTGCGTATATCAAATTTTTTGATGCTATGATTTAAGTCTAACACAGTTATATCCTCGATAGCAGAATACAATTGTGCTTTTACCTGACCCAAGTACCAATCACCATAACCCCAATCAGTATTTAATGTGATAATATGCATAATAATGCCACTTTTTCTATTGTTTTTAACGTATTTTCAGACTGCAAAATTAATAAAGATTTGAGAAAAATGTTGTTTTTTTATTTTTTTTGTAAATTTTATAGTAATTTTGCAATTTGATTTTAGGATGAATATTTAGTATAACAAACAAAAAAATATTAAAGTCATGTACGATAATTTTCAAAAATATTTGCAGAAAGAGATTCAGCAGATAAAAGACGATGGTCTTTATAAGAATGAAAGAGTTATCATTACTCCACAATCTGCTGCCATTAAAACAAAAGACGAAGGTGATGTTCTTAACTTCTGTGCTAACAACTACTTAGGTTTAGCCGACAATAAAGAATTGATTGAGGCTGCTACTGAGGCTATGAGCAAGAGAGGTTATGGTATGTCCTCTGTTCGTTTTATTTGCGGTACAGGAGATATACACAAAGAGTTAGAGAGACGTATTGCAGAGTTCTTTGGAACAGAAGATACTATCCTTTACGCTGCTTGTTTCGATGCTAACGGTGGTGTATTCGAGCCATTATTTAACGAACAAGACGCTATTATCTCTGATTCATTGAATCACGCCTCTATTATCGATGGCGTAAGACTTTGCAAAGCAAAACGTTTCCGCTATGCTAATGCAGATATGAACGATTTGGAACAACAATTAATCGCTGCTAAGGATTGTCGTCATAGAATCATTTGTACAGATGGTGTATTCTCAATGGACGGTAATGTAGCACCTGTAGACAAGATCTATGAGTTAGCAAAGAAATACGATGCTTTGGTTATGGTAGATGAGTCTCACTCTGCTGGCGTTGTTGGACCAACTGGTAGAGGTACAACAGAGTTATATAACCTTAGAGGTAAGGTAGAGATCCTTACAGGTACATTAGGTAAAGCCTTTGGCGGTGCTGTTGGCGGATTTACAACAGGTAAGAAAGAGATTATAGAAATGTTACGTCAAAGATCTCGTCCATATTTGTTCTCTAACTCAATACCTCCAATGATTGCCGCTGCAGGTATCAAGACTTTGGATATAATTACAAGAGACAATAAACTACAAGACAAATTACACGACAATACAAAATATTTTGTAGATAAGATGAAAGCAGCAGGTTTTGATATCAAACCTACACAATCTGCTATCTGTGCCGTTATGTTATACGATGCACCATTATCTCAAAAATTTGCTAGCAAGTTATCCGAAGAAGGTATCTACGTTACAGGTTTCTATTACCCAGTTGTACCTAAGGGTCAGGCACGTATCAGAGTTCAAGTTAGTGCTGCACACACCAAAGAACAATTGGATAAATGCGTTGTTGCCTTTGTTAAGATTGCTAAAGAATTGGGTATTTTGAAATAATTAACCTTAAAGATATTTGGTTGAATCAAAATGAAAAAGATATTAGTATTGGGTTCTGGCGGACAAATCGGTTCAGAACTTACAATGAGATTAAGAGAAGTCTATGGCGATAGTAATGTTGTTGCTACGGATCTAAACCCTGAGAGATTAACCCCTCAAATCCAACAATCAGGACCTACTGGCAAAGTAGACGCTTGCGATGCTAAACAAATAGCAGAGATAGTTAAACAATACAATATTGATGCTATCTACAACTTGGTTGCCATACTTTCTGCCACAGCAGAGAAAAATCCTATGTTGGGTTGGAATGTAGGTATGGGTGCGTTAATCAATTGTTTGGAAATATCTCGTGAGTTGAAATGTGCTTTGTTTACTCCATCTTCTATTGGAGCATTTGGACCAAATACACCTTTGGACGGTACACCACAAGATACTATCCAACGTCCTGGTACAATCTACGGCGTAACCAAAGTAACAGGCGAATTATTGGGCGACTATTATTTCAAGAGATTTGGAGTTGATGCTCGTTCGGTACGTTTCCCTGGTTTGATTTCTTACGTAACCCCTCCAGGTGGTGGAACTACGGACTACGCTGTTGATATCTATTACGCAGCAGTTAAAGGCGAGGATTTCGTATGTCCATTAAAGCAAGGAACACAATTGGATATGATGTATATGCCTGATGCCTTGAATGCAGCCATTAACATTATGGAGGCAGATCCTACCAAACTTATTCATAGAAACTCTTTCAACGTAACGGCTATGCACTTTGACCCTGAGGAGATATATGCAGAGGTTAAGAAGTACTATCCTTCTTTCAAAATGACCTACGATGTTGATCCTGTAAAGCAAGGTATTGCAGATAGTTGGCCTAATTGGATGGACGACTCTTGTGCAAGAAAAGAGTGGGGCTTTAAACCTGAGTACGATTTGAAGTCTATGAGTAAGGATATGATTGAAAAACTTAAAATTAAGTTTAACAAGTAATCTATCTTGTATATAAGACTTAAAAGAGGGCGGAGAATATCTGCCTTCTTTTATTGATTTTCTATTTTGTTGGTATGAACGAAAAAGTAAAAGGATATTTCTTTGGAATATTAGCGGCAGTTGCGTATGGCACTAATCCGTTAGGTGCGTTGTTTCTCTATCAAGAAGGTTTTAACCCACCAAGTGTTATATTCTATAGATTTCTTTTGGCAGTAATGATACTTTTCGTAATCCTAAAATGTATGAAAGTATCGTTAAGAATAAACAAAACAGAGTTCAAAATACTAAGTTCTTTGGGTGTTTTGTTTGCTGCCTCTGCTTTAACGCTTTATACCTCTTTCAAGTATATGGACTCGGGTATCGCCTCAACCATACTATTCTCTTATCCTATAATGGTTGCCGTTATTATGGCTCTGTTCTTTAAGGAAAAAACTTCTTTACTTACTATTATCTCTATTGCCTTAAGTCTGTGCGGTATATTACTTCTCTATCAAGGCGATGGAGAGGTTAGATTGTCGCTTTTGGGAGTTGTTCTTGTATTGTTATCGTCTCTAACATACGCTGTATATATCGTTATTGTCAATCGGTCAAAAATAACTATGACACCTTTCAAAATGACCTTCTACATAATGTCCGTTGCAGCCATAATGACACTTTTTTATTCATTCTTATCACCACAGAATCATCTTATTATGATACCTTCATGGCAATCATTTGGTTGGTGTGTGATGTTAGCTTGCGTACCTACTATAATAGCGATGACGTTTTTGAATTTGGCTGTTTTCTATATCGGTTCAACGCCTGCTGCCATAATGGGAGCCTTAGAGCCAGTAACTGCCGTACTTATCTCTATTACAGTGTTTAACGGCGTATTTACTTTGCGTTTGGCGATAGGTATCTTGTTGATTCTATCAGCCGTCTTACTAATCGTAAGAGGCAAAAAAATTATCAAACATTAGACGTAAGAGTGAAAGGTTAAAAAAAGAATCTAAACGTACTGAATTTTATTAAAAAAAAGTGCAAAAAAAGTTAGGAAAAAGTATTGCTATGTCAAAAAAATGTAGTATCTTTGTATTACGAAAACGGTTAGGTTATATGCCTTAAACCCGAGTAGTTTAACAATATTTATTAACAATTAAAAAACATTAAGTAAAATGTACTACATTAAGTCAAAACAAAAAGTTTGGGTAAAAGGAGTTCAAGAAGACAAATTTTTTGCCCGTATTTTTAGAGGTGCTAACGTTTCGTTAGATGAAATCGCTAAGGAGATATCTCACGCTACATCAGTCAGTTACCCAGATGTGGTTGCCGCACTAAAAGCATTCGAGATACATGTGTCGAATCACGTATTGAACGGAAATGCTGTCTTTTTTGGCACCCTCGGAGCCTTTATACCAGCCCTTCGTTCTACTGGTATGAGCAGTTCAGAGGAGGTGACTGCTGAGACTGTTAAGAGAGTAACTTGTAGATTTTTTCCTTCGGTAGCCTTTAAGAATACTTTGAAAGGTGTTACTTTGGAATTCAAAGACTTGTCTAAGATTCCAGTAGTGTAACACAAAAGTAACTCTACTTTAATCTAACACTAAGGACCCCTTTTAATTAAGAGGTCCTTTTCTTGTTTCAATAGTTTTCACTTCGCTACGACTACTCTCCCTAAGGGCTAGTAGTCGTCCGTCCTATAAATCAGCTGTGTCCTCGCCGTGTCGTAAGCACTTTACACTCTGTAAGACACTGCTTACATACAAGTGTATCCTATCCAAATGCTCCTTCTCAAGCCTTGTCGGATTATTCAATATTTGCATAATATCTTGTGCCTTCTTTGTCCAAACTTGAAAGAAATCCTTATCAGGTATGATACACACAGACCTTACTCTAAGTCTCTGTAATAGAGCAATATTCTCAACTTTTAAGCCACTCTCAGAGATTGTCGATAAGAAAGCATACTTAGGTAAATCCATCGTAGCACACAAAGTCTGTTTTATTCCCTCTTGCAATATAACCCTAACATTATCAGGTCCATTCTCCCATATCATCTTTCTTAATCTTTGTAATCCAAACAATGAATTACCACTTCGATAATCTTGCTTAGTACTATCTTGTTTATGATTAAGGTATTGAGGAGTATAGCGGTGTAAGTAGTCATCGTGAAAGAAGTCTTCTATCGGAAAGTTAATCTCTCGGAAATTCTCATTACGAAAACGCTTGTTTGTCTCATAATCTAAATACTGTATTCTACCGTCTATTATTCTGTCATTCAAGTCTGTAAGTAAGCATAAAGACGACTTAGAATAGATTGTCTTACCCTCTTTTTCGATTATCTTTATAGGCCCATCTTGTATGCCTAACTCCTCACACGTTTTCTCTATCGTATCTCGCTGATAACCTTTGCTTAACGCCCATCTCAAAAGACTATGGTCATAGCCATTATTCTCATTCTGCCTTACCCTTACTCCATACCTCTTATCAACCTCATCTTTTGGTGTAAATATCTGTTCTTTAAGCCACTGCCTATCTATCGTATCATAATCAGTCTGCTCCTTGAAATATTCTGCCACTTTATCGGAATGAATTGGCACTTTATCCAAATGTTTGGGCGAATTATTCTTATAATCTGCCACTTTATTCAGTCCTCTACTCATACTCTTCGACTGATTATCTATGCTTATCGGAAAACCAAGCAAAGAGTAGCGAAAACCATTCTCACTGCTCGGATACACTCCCTCATAATGAGAGCAAGACGTGGAGAAACATCGTCCATATTTCTCAAAATCAACTATTTCGCCTGCTCTATGACCTCTAAAATCGTTTTTTAGGACGTATGGCGTGTATCTTATCTTACCTTTTTTTCCTCTCTCTCTTAGGCAATGAGGGCATTCAAAATACGCTTTGCCTGTGTAAATACCTAACTTCTTAGCAGTTGAGGCTAATATGAACTCTGGTTTGGTTTCCCCTTTTTGTAGTTTGTCGGGGTCGATGAAATTACGATTATTGTTTTCCATTTTCTTAGAATTGTTTACTTGGTTACTAATTTCGTTGCTGTTTATGTGAATTTTCTCTGTCATCTCTTTATGTTTTTTTTAACTCTTTCGTAACCTTTAGGACGGACGACTACTAGTCCTTAGGGAGAGTAGTCGTAGCCATCCTTTTTTTTATCTATAATAAGGACCATACTTGCCCTCGTATAGTTTTTTTAACTCTTTCCTTAGATTATCTTTCTGCCATGGGTGACCTAAAAGAGTTTTTTTGTCCTCCTTATTAAGTTGCTCACAGACTTTAACTAAGTCGTTATCAAACTGAGGGAGTAGTCCATCGGCATATTTCAGAGTTTCAATTAACTCTTGTTTCCTCTTATCCGCAGACTTTATCTCGCTCTCCGTTGCACCTTCGCACTTAAAGATAGGATAATCCAATCGTAGAGAATATTTTTGTTTTTCAAAGTCGTTACTTTTCGTAATTGCCATAATATGATAGGGCTTACCTTTCTCCTTATCATTACGCATACTAATCATTAGTTTAGCCGAGGCTTGTAAACTATTGTTGCCTTGTGCTGAGGACATCTCTCTATCATACTCTTGCTTAGTATTGTGACAAGAAAAGAACGATACTACACCGAGATTAGCAATGTCTTGATAAGGCTTCAATATTTTTCCCATTCCTGTCATATTAGAGACATCTATGCCTTTACAACCGCAGATAGCCGTGAAAGTATCATAGAAAATAGCACAAGGCTTAGTGGCTAAGACCAAACTTTGAAGGTCTTGTAAGATAACCTTGCCATCATCTAAGATAACCTCATCAAGCATCTCATCGTCAACAATTAAGATACGATGAAGCACTTCTTTCTTGTTCTCAGCCTTGATATAACCCTTTTCGATAAATTTATCGATTTGGTCATTAAAACGCTTAGCTACCTTACTAATCGGCTCCTCCAAAGTCACCCATATTATAGTTTGTGCATCACCTTTTGCATCTCTATTATTAATAAGGAATTCCTTATTATATAGGAAATCGGTGTTCGAGGATAAATGAATAGCCATTTGCGACATTAAAGTCGATTTATAAGACGCTGGTTGTCCATGTATTATATGGATTTTCTTATCGCCTTCGTTACTTAAAGATTTAACAACAAGGTTTTTGATTAAGTAATCAAGAGGGGCGATACCTTTTTCGACAACCTCATCGGTTGGAAAGACTTTCTTGTCAGTTACCTTCATAAACTCCTTAACAGGGTCAGAAAAGACCTTAAAATCCTCTTCTGTTTCTTGTAGAGCATTTTCGATAACGCTCTCTCTTGTCTCTCTCTCCACTTCGCCAGTTTCCTTATTGATAAGGTCTTTGGCAATTTCTTTTGCTTCTGCCTTGGCTTTCTTCTCTTTCTCCTCTTGCTCTCTTTTTTCGGCTGAGGCTTGAAGCTTCTGCCAATTGTTTTGAAGAGCGTTTTTCAAAAGTAAAGTATTTCCGACTTTTGAGTTTTGTTCTTTTTCTTGGTTTTTCATCTCTGTTTCTTTAATTTGATTTTTCTCTTGTTTGTCTATGCGACCGCTCTTAAATTCCTCTGACATTTTGTCCTCCTTTCTTTAATAAATTAATACTATATTTTTGTTTTCCCTCACCGCCTTTATCGGTGCAAAGCCCTTTGGCTTTTGTTTTAACTATTT
>CAVAII010000106.1:0-7736 GCA_963588535.1 Erysipelotrichaceae bacterium
AACCTATCCTTCTCCCCAATATAATATTTTCATACCTCATTATTACTTGATTAGTAACACTAAAAATAAAGTGTCATTTTACCAAAATATTATTTGATTTCATTGAAATATTATTTGATTTCATTGAAATATTATCTGATTTCATTGAAATATTATTTGATTTTATCCGAATATTATTTGATTTTATTTTGATAATATTTGATTTTATTTTGATGGTTTGCGACTACCTTTCAATTTATCAAAAACTACTACCTCTACGATAAGCACAAAGCCAATAATTTTGTCCATTAAATCAATTTATCCTACCTTTTTACTAAGATTTTACTGTTTTGAATACTCATTTGAACAATTTCATTAAAGAAAAAGACGAGCATTTTTTATTTTCTCTTTTGCTCCATCCACAAATAGATTTACTTATATCATTTATAATAAGATACCATTTGTTTTAAGTCTAATAATCGAACAAAATCTGTCTATCTCCCTTAAAAAATATTCACTCGTTTTTGCAATTTTTCCTAAAAAAATTTCTCTATTCTAAAAAGAATGTTTAATTTTGCCTCGATAAATAATAAAATAGTTTTTTAGTACTAAATTTAAATAAAATATTAACCAAATAATACCATTTCAAATATGAAAAAGAAGTTATTACTGACGCTTTTAGCCGTTTTTACGACTTTTGTAGCGTTTTCACAGACGGAATCGGATTGCACTGTTACAGTTACCGACGACGCTGCGTACTTGGAAGACTTCTCTTCGAGTACAAATCTCACAAATTGTTGGACATTGACGAGTGATTATGGCTCTTCTTATGGCAATTGGAAGATTAGCAGTACTGCTCTATTCCATTCTTATAGTTCTGGTACAACTGCTGATGCCATTACTCCAACTTTGGACATAACAGGCGTTACCACTCCTTGGATTAAGTTCGACCATTACGAACCCGATTACAGCAGTAGCGGTGTTTGTAATTATTTAACGGTCTTGTATAGAACCTCTTCCGATGCCGAGTGGGTTACCTTGTTAGAATTTACAGATGTAATTTCGTCTTATCAAACAGACTCTATTGCATTGCCTAACGCTTCGGCAACATATCAAATTTGTTTCCGTTGGTCTAATCCATCTTCTTCTGCTGATGGAATCTATATCGACAACCTAACTGTCTATAACGAAGAAAATCCTCCTGCTTGCGTTAAGGCTATGGACATAACCTTCTCTGATATTCTTGCAGACGGAGTAACTATCTCTTGGACGCAACCAGATGATAACGATTCTTGGACTGTCTACTACAAAGCAGAAACTGAAACTACTTGGAGTAGTGAAAATGTTTCTACTAATCCTACTGTTACCCTTACGGGCTTAACTGCTCAGACTACTTACGAAGTATATGTTGTTACCGTTTGTGGCGACGACGAGACTACTTATCCTAAATCAAAAACCTCTACTTTCAAAACTGCTTGCTCTATCGAGGGTTTAACTCTTCCTTATTATGATGGTTTCGAATCCGATGACCCTCTTGCTTGTTATACCAAAGCCGTAAGTATAGATGTTACCGGATCTTGGGGAGGTAATTTCCCTAAAGAACAAGTCGGCTATACTACAATAACTAATAATGGTAGCCAAACATCTATAGAGTTCAAGAATTCTAACTTAGTATTAGTCTTACCGCCTTTTGCAGATGATGTTGATTTGTCTACTGCTCGTGTAAAGGTTTATGTACAAAAAGGCAGTTATACCGATGGTATCACAATGGAAGTAGGAGTTATGACAAGTTCTACCGATACCTCTACTTTCGAAAGTATGGGTGTCCTTAATGCTGGGCTTAGTACTATGTCGGAGAACATTGTTTCATTTGCTAACTTGACTAATGGTGGCAAATACGTTGCTTTCTATTTCAAAAACAGCACAGGAACTGGTTCTTATTATATAGATGATGTAACTGTTGAACTTATCCCTGCTTGTGCAAAGATAGATGGTACATTGTCTTTGACTACTTCTAATGCTGAATCAGCAACTGTTAGTTTCTCTGATGCAGAAGACCAATCCTCTTGGAAACTTTTCTACAAGAAAGCAACCGAAAGCGATGATGATTATGTATCTGTTGATTTAACTGACACAACTTATACAATAGATAATTTGGAATCATCTACTTCTTACACTGCTTACGTTATTAGAACTTGCGATGATGGTGACGAATTAGCCGAGAGATCTAATTATCTTACTTTCTCTACCACAGCTGTTCCTTATAGTTTAGCAGATAATAACGATACTTACACTATGGGCTTTGAAGCAGACGACCCTACTACAGGTTGGACCTTAGCAAGTAATTATACTAACAAATGGATCTATGGTTCGGCTACTAACAATGGTGGTGAGAAGTCTTTGTATGTATCTAATGATGATTCTTCTTACGCTTATAGCATTGGAGGTACATCTTATTGTTACGCTTCTTTCCTTGTTGAGTTTGACAACAAAGCAGAATACAATCTTTCTTTTGATTACAAATGTAATGGAGAAGGCAATACATATAGTATTTACGATTATCTTTCTGTTTATCTTTGTGACGGCAGTTATGAATTACCTACCTCAGCAGAACCAACAGGTACTGTACTTCTATCCAAAGCTGTCGGCATTACCGATTGGACTAATTTCAGCACTAAATTAGAAGGTGTTCAAAATACCACAAAACAAATCGTTTTCTACTTTAAAACAGACGGTTCTGGCGGTACAGGCGTTCCTGCTGCAATAGATAATATAAGTATTACAGGTTCGGATTGTGGTAGTGCAAATACTCTATCATCTAGTGATATTACCGCAGATGGTGCTACTATTACTTGGGTACAACCTGGCGATAATTCTACTTCTTGGATTGTTTATTACAAAGCAGAAAACGAAACAGATTGGAATAGTGAGGAAGTTTCTAATGACCCTACCGCTACTCTATCAGGTCTAACTGCACAGACTACTTACGAAGTCTATGTTGCTACTGTTTGTGGCGATGACGAGGCAAATTATCCTAAATCAACTACGCTTACTTTCAAGACTGCTTGCTCTATCGAGGGTTTAACTCTTCCTTATTACGATGGTTTCGAATCCGATGACCCTCTTGCTTGCTATACCAAAGCCGTAAGTGTAGATATTACTGGATATTGGGGAGGTAATTTCCCTAAGGAACAAGTCGGCTATACTACAATAACCAACAATAATAGCCAAACATCAATAGAATTTAAAGGTGGTAACCTTGTATTAGTCTTGCCGCCTTTTGCAGACGATGTTGATTTAACTACTGCTCGTGTAAAAGTTTATGCACAAAAGAATTCTACTTCTGAAAGTACTACATTAGAAGTCGGCGTTATGACAAATTCTACCGACACCTCTACTTTCGAAAGTATGGCTGTACTTGATGGTGGTTATAATACTATGTCAGAGAATATTGTTTCATTGGCAGGTTTAACCAACGGCGGTAAATACATTGCTTTCTATTTCAAAGATGTTTCAACCACTAATTCTTATTATATAGATGATCTAACCGTTGAACTTATCCCTGCTTGTGCAAAGATAGACGGCACATTATCTTTATTTACTTCCGATAACGAATCTGCTACCGTTAATTTCTCTGATGCAGAAGACCAATCCTCTTGGAAACTATTCTACAAGAAAACAACCGATAGCGATGACAATTATCTATCCGTTGACTTAACCGATACTACTTATACAATAACTGATTTGGAGGCTTCTACTTCTTACACTGCTTACGTTATTAGAACTTGCGATGATGGTGACGAGTTAGCCGAGAGATCTAATTATCTTACTTTCTCTACCACTGCTACTCCTTATAACTTAGCAGACAACAACAATACCTACTCTATGGGCTTTGAGGCAGAAGATTCTACTACTGGTTGGACCTTAGCAAGTAACTATACCAACGCATGGATCTATGGTTCGGCTACTAACAATGGTGGCGAAAAGTCTTTGTATATCTCTAACGACAATTCTTCTTACGCTTACACTATAAGTACTCTTACATACGCTTACGCTTCCTTCTTAGTTAAGTTCGATAATATGGCAGAGTACAATCTATCTTTTGATTACAAGTGCAACGGAGAAGTAACCTCATATAATAGTTACGCATACGATTACCTTAGTGTTTATCTTTGCGATGGCAATTACGAAATGCCTACCTCAGCAGAACCAACAGGTACTGTACTTCTATCTAAGGCTGCTAACATTACCGACTGGACTAATTTCAGCACAAAATTAGAAGGCGTTCAAAATACTACAAAGAAAATAGTTTTCTTCTTCAAGTGCGATTCTTATAGCGGCACAGGCGTTCCTGCTGCAATAGACAACATAAGTATTATAGGTTCTGAATGCGGTAGTGCAAATACCCTAACGGCTAGCAACATTACCGAGAATAGTGCAACAGTTGCATGGACACAACCTGGCGAGACAACAGTCGCTTGGAAAGTTGAATACAGAGCACAAGGACAAGAGTCTTGGTCAGAAACCGACGAGACAAGTACCGCAAGTATCGACCTAACAGAATTGGATGCTTCTACCGTATACGAATACAGAGTAATCACAATATGCGGAGACAATACCGACAATTATCCTGTTTCTTCCGTTAGTACTTTCCGTACAACTTGCGGAGTTATTGATTTGACTTCTTACGATGATGGCGTTTGGAAACAAGATTTCGAGAACTTATCTTCTTCATCTTTGGAGGACTTATGCTTTACTCTTACTAAGACAGCAACCGCTTCTAACGGTACATTCCCATACGTTCAAGACCTAACTGATCAAGGTTCTGCCCACACAGGAATAGACGATGGCTCGTATGGTTCTGGTCATGCCTTAGAGTGCAAAGGTGGAGATATTATCCTTACTCTACCTCGCTTCAATGAGGATATCAACACTCTAAGATTCAAATTCTGGTACCGTCAAAACGGAACAACATCTACAAGTGGTAGTTGCGAAATAGGTATTATGTCAGACCCTAGCGACGAGACAACTTTCGAGTCCGTTTCTACACTTACCGTTTATCCTGTTTCGTCTACCGTTGATTACTACAATTATTATTTAGCAAGCGTTAATTTCTCCTCAACCTCTTATACAGGTAACGAATATTACATTGCTATCAAATACACTTCTGCTAATGCTGGTATTTCTTGGTATTGGGATGATATCGAGGTTAGTTTGGCTCCTACTTGTACAGGTATCGACCTTAACAGTGTTACCGTTGACAATATCGGACCACACACCGCAACAGTAACATTCTCTGACCCTGACGCATCACACAATGCTTGGAATATCTACACCAAAACAGATAGTACCGATTGGACATTAGCCGCTACAACTAACGATACTACATATCAATTAACCGACTTAACTGCCGAGACACAATATTCTGTATATGTTGTAACCGAATGTAACGGCGAGGAAGCAGTAGACAAATCTATGTCCGTATCCTTTACGACCACAGTATCTTGCCCTGCTCCTACTAATCTAACGGTAGAGAACATAACCGCTACAACTGCTGACGTTAGTTGGGAGTCTTCTTCCGAGGTAACTGCTTGGACACTTTCTTACAAAGAAGACAACGATTACTCAACTTGGGCAGACATTTCTCTAACCACAACTAACACTACTCTAACCAACCTTCTTGCTAACACAACTTATCTTGTTAAGGTAGTATCAGATTGTGGAGACGAAGGATCTTCTTCTGAGATTCAAACGTCCTTCACTACTGCTTGCGAGACAATAGTACTTAACGACGCTACTCCTTGGGAACCTGGTTTCTCTTCTTCAAGTGATCTTAATTGTTGGACAAAGGACAATAATTCTAATTGGACAGTATCTGCTAACTCATTATCTCACTCATACGGATACAACAGCCCTGACCCTGACAATATCTACACTCCTACACTTGACATCTCCAACGTTACTACCCCTGCCCTTGCCTTAACATACTCATTGAAAGATTTCCAAGGCACTTCTGCCGTTAACACCCTAACAATCTTATATCGTGCTAACGCTTCAGACGATTGGACAGAGTTAGAATCTTATAACACCGTTGCAACTAACGCCGTTGATACGATAGACCTACCTAACAAGTCCGCTAACTATCAATTAAGTATTCGTTGGTCTGACTTTAACAACAGTGCAGATGGAATAACAATCAGTGCTTTAAAGGTCTTCAACAATTCCGTTGACACCACTACCCCATCTACCCCTTGCGATGCACCTACTTCATTGACTGTTAACAATATCACACAGACCACTGCAACTATTTCTTGGGTTGGTACAGCATCTGCTTACGATTTCCAACTAAACAACAACGCAGCCGAGACCATTACCACCACAAGCAAACAATTAACAGGCTTAACCGCCAATACTACTTACACAGTTAAGGTTCGTTCTAATTGCGGCAGCACAACTTCCGACTGGGTAGCAACAACGTTTACAACTGTTGCCGAGTCTACACAAACTCAAGATCCAGTCGTTACAACCACTTCCGCAACTGCTAACCAAACAACGGCTACTTTGAATGCCACTGTTAGCGTTAATAACAACACAATCACTAAATCTGGTTTCAAATACAGACAATCTAACGAGAATGGTTGGACCAAAGAAGTCGATGCAACAATCGAGGCTAACGGCATAATGAGTGCTAATATCGATGGCTTAACCCCTGAAACCACATACGAATATATGGCATACGTTGTAACAGACGCAGGCGATACTTTCGAGGGAGCAGTTAAGCAATTCACCACTCAACCAAGTAGTTTGATGGACGTTGAGAACGCAGTAAATATTCTTACCTACCCTAACCCTGCAACTACGACCGCAACATTAGAAGTTAAAGGCCTTACCGAAGACGCTAATGTTATCCTTACGGACGTTAATGGCAGAGTAGTCGCAAAGGATATCTACGCTGCTAATCAATCATCTATCACAATCTCTTTGGAGAATTTATCGTCAGGTGTTTATTACATTAAGGTAACGAATGCTAAGATGACAAAGACTCAAACCTTAATCAAGAAATAATCAATAGTTAAGCGAGATAACATTTGATTTATCTTTCACTAATGGTGAGACACTTTTAACAGAGTGTTTCACCATTTTCCTTTTTCCCCACTCCTTTCTTTCCAACTCTCGTTCTCTTCTTTTTATCTTCCACTTCCTTCTTTTCGTTTTTATCAGCCGTGTCCTCGTTTTAGTCTGCGAGCTTACGGTTTTTGTCAGCCAGCTTGACTATTAAAATGTGCCACTTTTTACCCTAAAAACTGCCACTTTTTACCCCTAAATGTGCCACTTTTTACCCCTAAAAGTGCCACATTTTAACTACTAAGCTCGCAGACAAAATTCACGACCTCGCAGACAAAAACCACAAGCTCGCAGTTAAAAACAGAAAACTCCCTTTTCATCTTAGTTTCACGTCTTCTAATTTTTCTCCTTTGTCTCCTAATTTTTCTTCGTTAGCTTCTCGACCTTCTCCGTTAGCTTCCTAATTTTCTCTGCCACCTTCCTAATTTTCTTTGCCCCCTTCCTAATTTTCTCTGCCACCTTCCTAATTTTCTCTGTCACCTTCTCGTTTTAATCAGCCGTGTCCTCGTTTTAGTCTGCGAGCTTACGGTTTTTGTCTGCGAGCTTGACTATTAAAACACTTGGTGTTTTGACCCTAAACATCAAGTTTTTTACCCCAAAAGACTTGGTCTTTTCACCCCAAAGACTTGGTG
>CAVAII010000106.1:7746-8291 GCA_963588535.1 Erysipelotrichaceae bacterium
CTCATGCTCGCAGACAAAAAACGCAAGCTCGCAGACTAAAACCGTAAGCTCGCAGACTAAAACCATAAGCTCGCAGACTAAAACAAGAAACTCTCAGTTAAAAACGACAACCTCTTTATTTACTCAGACTTTCTCCCTCCAACCCCTACTCTCCTCAAACCATTTTCAACCCCCATCCAACCAATATCAGCAACCATCAAAATAAAATCAGTAATCATCAAAATAAAATCAGTAATCGTTGAAATAAAATCAGTAAAGAATAAATTATTATCAGTAATCGTTGAAATATTATCAGTAGTTATTGAAATAATATCAGTACTTATTCAAATATTATCAGTACTTATTCAAATAATATCAGTACTTATTCAATTATTATTAGTAGTCATTCAAATAATATCAGTACTTATTCAATTATTATCAGTAGTTATTCAAATATTCTTTGATTTTATTCGGATAATATTTGACTTTATCCTAACGAAATTAGATTTTATTCTAATAATACGCTTGGATACCAAATTCGCAACTTACAAAAATGTTTTATTCTC
>CAVAII010000107.1:0-7220 GCA_963588535.1 Erysipelotrichaceae bacterium
GGGTAAAAGACGCCGTGTTTTAAGTGGAAAGGTTCCGTGTTAAAACTGAGAAGGTTCTGTATTGAAATCGGAAAGGTTGAGGGATAAAAATGAAAAGGTGTGGCAAAATACTGAGATAGTTAGATAAAATACTGAGATAGTGTAATAAAATATTGAGATAGTGAGGTAGAATATTGAAATATTAAAGGGAAATATTGAGATAACAAGAGGAGAGATTGAGTACGTTATAAGATAATCTTAACGGAGAAACCGCCCTCGGTGGTAGAGTTAGGATAAGAAGAGGAAATATAAGGGGTGTTGATAGTCATATCGAAGAAAAGTTTAAGGATAATCTTCTCGGTTAGGGAGTATTCGCCAGATAGGTTCAAAGTGGTTACTTTGCTACCTGCTGAGATTAGGTGAACGTCTTGGTCGATCTTTCGTAAGATGGTCTTGTTGCTGGTAATAGATAGATCGGCCTTGAGTAGGATATCGCTTTTGAACTCTCGTGAATTGCCTCCTCCTGTTCGAACTTGTATCTTTACGTCCTTGAAACGATAGCCACCACCTACGACAATGCCGTTACGAGTAACCTCGGTAAGTTGAGTATTAGAGAATGAGAGGTTAAGGGTACGCTCCTTGCGAATCTCGAAGTTGAGTTGGAAGGAGTTTTTAAGATTTATATCCACTTTTAGTAATGGAGACAACTGCTCGGCGAGGGAGATTTGGTCGATAGTGTGTTTTGGTACGAAGTTGTTGTTAAGAGTGTTTCGCACCCATTCGGTACCGTAGTCGTAGGAAGATAGGTCGGGTACGGTGGTGTTGGTATAGAAGGAAGTTATGTTGTAGTTACAAGTGTAGTTAGAAGAAAGTGTTATGGAGTTAGCCCACTTCTTAACCCATTCAAGTTTGCCTAAGCCTGTCCAAGTGATACGCCAGTTAGGTAAAGGCGTTTTGAGGAAAGGTGAAAGGCTTTGTTTGGAAGCGTCCTTATTAAGATAAGCAGAAAGGAAGGCAGGGATAAGTACTTGTTGAGACGAAGCACCGTAACCGTCTGGCCAATATTGGTTAGAGGCGGTGTCCCAGATCTCGTCTGCGTAATAGTCGGCGTTATGTTGTTTGTTCTTTTCGGCTAAACGATGGGCTATGGTTTGACGATTGCTAAGGAAGGTGTTGAATACTTCGCTTATATTGTCTTTGTCGGTCTTTTTGAATAAAGTTCCTATGGCTATGGTACTAATAGAGTAGGTACCATTGCGATAAGCGGATAGAGGACCAGCGACATCGCCTAAATCGTTATTGAATTTGTAGTAAGCGGAGTATTGTTCGGTCTCGGTCTTTTTGAAAGAGAGGTCTATGTTGAAGTCTTTGGCAGGCTCTATTCGTATTTGTCCGGACAGGGTCTCGTTATGTTTCTGTACAAGGGCGGAGTTAAAGAGGGTGTCGGTCGTTAGCCAGCCGTTGCGGATAGCCGTTGGCATGATATCGCTTTGCGAACCGAGTATAAAGCCCCAACCAGGTGCCCATTTGTTTCTATCGTCCATACCAAAGAATCGAGAACGAGGCATAAAGCCAGGTATATAGGTACCATCGTTAAGTGAATAGGTTAGGGAGAAACTCTTAACGGAGGTCAGAAGGCGAACAGAGAAGTAAAGGAATTCTTTTAAGTAGTCTTTTTTCTCTACGCTGTCTATGCTGTCGTTAGCGGCTTTAAGGCGTTGGTTTTTGTTCTTGTCGTTAGGCAGACGAGGGTTACGGGTGTTGGAAGAGTTTTTGTCTCTTGCATCGTAGGCTTTTTTGATGAAAGGTATTTTGTTGTATAAGGTAGAGAAGGTAAAGTTGGCAGTAGCACTAATACGGGCGGAGTTCTCGATAGAGTTACCCAAAGACTCGGTGGCATTGGTAGATCCTTGGAAGGTATAGCCGCCGGTGTAAGAACCGTTCATTCTTATCCAGTTCAAAGCAGGTATTTTGTTGATAGGGACGTTGTAGTTAAGTTTAATGTTTTGTGTAAATTGCATTGCTTTACCCAAATCCATAATATTTTGCCATACGGTGTCTTTTTTCTCTTTGGTATCGATACGACCACGAGGCTCTTCGATTAGGGAGTTCATAGTGGAGGAGTATTCCATACGTAAGGAGTTGGTGATATCATATTTTAAGCCGTACTCTCTATTCCAGTAGAAGTTCTTGTAGAAATAAGGCTCCATAATAACAAGACCAGCACTCTTGCTACGGTTAAGGGTCTCTTGGTAGTCTCTTAACATATCGCTTTTGAAGGTAAGGCTCTTAGGGACGTAGTTAAGGGTGAAGTCTCTAAGTATTGCCCACTGTTTGCCTTTGAAAAGAGAGACTTTGCCGAAAGGTTTCCAACCTTTTGTCTTAGATTCGTATTGATAAGTTAGGATAAGTCTGTTTTGGATCTGTTGATTAGATTCTACATCTATATTGCGGTGATATGTCTTGGAGTAGGAATAAGAAAGGGTAAAGTTCTCGATATCGAAGAAATGTCTGTTAAGGGCAGAAGTACCGATACGTTCTTTTCTAAGGTTCATAATAGAGAAGTTAGTTATAGAGGTGTAGTCTTGTACTATGTGGCGGATAGAGTCTCTTTCTCTCTCGGTGCGATAAGAAAGGAGGTCGTTTTTCAATAAGACGTCAGGGTCTAATGGATTGTAACGAGGGTTGCTAACGGTCTGCGAGTAGTCGAAATGGAACGGGATACGCAAGCCAAAGTTATCGGGGAAGAATTTGCCTAATTCGAGGTTGGTGGCTATATCTAAGGATCCGACATTGTCTTGTGAGATAGAGGATATAGTTTGATCTATTGTACCAAAGCCAGCACTCTTGTACGAACCGCTAAGAGACAAGTCGCCTAAGTCTGCTAGGTTGGTACGCATAGAACCTCTGGCTGCCCAGCCCATTTTCTTATTAAAGTCAGTTAGTCTTAACTCATTGACCCAGACTTCAACGCTCTTTGGCATCATATCGTCGTCGTCCCAAGTAGATTGTTTCTTAGGGTTACGGATACCTATCATTAGGACTTTGACGTCTGCGATATTAGGGTTACCGAGTACGGTTATTTTGCGGTCGCCGTTGTATTCGGTATATAATGTTGTATTAGAGTAGTCCATATTACCCGAACGGACAAGGGCGTTTCTACGTTCTTTGACTTTGACTAAGGAGTCGAGTTTGATTTCTATCTCGTTATCCTCAGGCCAAATAGTCTCACGGTCTAAGGCAGAGACATACCAAGGGGTAAATTTGATAGGCATCTCGTATTCGTAGTAGTTGGAGACAAAGTCTGCACCCATACGGATAAAGATAGATACTTCGCCGTCTTTGTAGTCGTCTTGTTCGTACATCTTCTCGCCGTGGACAAATAGTTTGAGTTTCTTGTATTGTCGCATATCGTAGTCCATGGTTTTGTAGACGGCTCTAGCGTCTCCGTCTCCTAAGTTGGCTACTTTCATACTCATGGACTGCTCGTTCTGTTGAGTAGACGAAGTTGAGGAATATAACAACTCTCTGTCTATGCCAGGAGGTAGGTTGTAAGGAACAGGCGAACGTTTGCCGTTCTCTTCTATATTGACTGTGCCGACAGTAAAAGTAGTGTTCTCGTTATGGGTGGAAGGGTTATAGGCTCCTATGGATAGGAGGTTATCATCGTATTTTCTCCACTCTGCACTAACTAACTCGAAGGTAGCAAAACGCAATATAATAGAATCGGTAAAGCCTCTTAGGAAGGTACGCATAAAACGGATAGATTGATAACCGTCTATTGTGCCTACTTTTCGGGTTGGCTCTTTGATAGGGATCCTAAATTGATACCATTTACACTCTCCTTTTTGTCCATTAGCCAAAGAGATATTGCGAGAAGTTTGGATATCGGTTATATAGTTTTCGCCGACATTCATCTTGTCGGGGCGTAACTCTATTTCGTATTCGTAATAGTTTTCGGCTTCGCTTAGGGTGTTGTCTTGGTTGATGTCCTCAACGTTAGGCAAGGAAGAACTTTGAGTAGATTCTCCGCTATTGGTTACGGCAGAGTTACCCTCAGGGTTATTGTAGCGTTTGTATCTCTCTGTTACTTTGGTATTAGATTTATCATAGTCGGTAGAGCGGAAATAAGAGTAATCATCGGCTGAAGGGTCGGCGAATATTCTTTGATAGGCTTCGCTACTAACTTGGGATTGTATCTTGTTAAGGTATGAGGAGAAGAAGGTCTGCTCGTCTGAGGAGTTTAAGCCATCATAACCTATATCTTGGTATTGACGAGAATTGTCTTCGTTGCTAAAAGCATTTACGACAGATTGCAATACTGGTACTCTACCCCATATTGTAGTATCTACGTTGCTAACAGTGGCACTGGTAGGCAGACCGTTCTCGTATGATTTTCTACCGTCTCGAAGGATATCCTCGCTAATGTCGCCTAAGTTGAAATATAGTTTTCCGCCATCGCTATCAGGGTTGTCTATAAAAGGATCCATTAGCCAAAACTCTATATACTCTATATTAGCAGCATCGAAGTCGGTAGCGTCTATCTTTCGCATTATACCGCCCCAACGACTTTCGGGGTCGTTAAGGTAACCGTCTTGGTCTAAGCCTTTGCTCCAAAAAGAAGTGGTATCATAATTGTAAGGACCTCTCTCTCTTGGGTAGAAGGCTATATCTAAGGTATGCAAATCGGTTGGAGTACCCTCTACGATATCTTTGTTAGGGTATATCTCGCTTTGACGAACTAATCTTGTGTAAGGTTTGGAGATATCGTCTTTGTTGATATTGGACGGAGCGGCTCCTGTGTAGAAGTTATCGTCTATTGTATACCATGCAAGTTTGGCACGATTGAAACCGTAGGCTAAACCAGAGTTTTTGAAGGTCTCAGGGAATAAGGCGTTAGGGGAATTAAAGTCTTGAGGGGTTGAAGCCAAGTACCAAGAATAAACACTCTTTAGGTCGTACGAACGTTTGGAGGTCTCGAAGTCGTCTATGTAGGATACACCCGAGGCACCTATTGCCGAAGAGTTGCCAGGTAAGAAGACAGCCATCTCTCCTTCTAAGACAAGGTTGCTTTCTTGTTTGGTATCATAGAAAGGTAACCAGTTAAGGGCTTTGGTTATGAAAGGAAGGCTATGTGTTAGGTGAAGGTCAAAACCTGCCATAGTGTTGCTTATTGGTTCTTCGCCGTAATTGACTTTGGTCGTTAGGGGGCTTTCGTGTAGATTCATTATTGTAGCACCTATTGACAATTCGGGCGATACAGTATAAGTGCCTCGCAAACCAAACAAACGTTTGGTAACCATAGAAAAGGTAGTATTGCTCTCTGTTGAAACGGTGATAGGAGTACCAGAGGAAAGATAAGCAGAATTGATTATTCTTACTCTACCCATAGCATAATCTACGGTGTAGTCTACTCCTTCTTGTAGTTTGATACCACCTGCCATTACGGTTACACTTCCTTGCGGTACATTGACTGCTCCCAAAGATATCTCACCACCAGTAGAAGACGAACGGTATCTTCCTTCCAAATAGAATTTGTCTTTCTCGGTATATTGCATCGCTTGAGATTTGGTAAGAGTGTAAAGAGAGTCGAAACAATACTTATCGGCTAAGTCTTCGTTATTTAGTTTCGCCCTTAAATCCTTACCGAAAGGCTCTACGGTAGGGAAATATATCAAACCTCTTGAAGTGTTTATAGTACCTGCTCCTGTCTCTGCTCCAGCAACGAAGTCAAAGACTCCATCGGGGTACATATTCTGTTGGTTATCCATTCTATCCAAACCAAATACTTGCAAAAGCGGAATACCTTTGTAATCACCTTCGGTAAAGTAACCTGTTTGGATACCTGTCTGTTCGCTTAGGTAAAGAATGTTTAGTCTAAAATCGTCTTCGGCTATCTGTGAGGAACCAACCCAATAAACGTTCTTCATCATTAGTTTCCACATTGGGTTCTTGGTATTGAGGGTAGAGGACTTTAATAGTTTTACCACCAAAGTATTTGGGTCGGCTACACCATCGTCACTAAACTCTCCTACTTGATATATTGTGCTGTCGCCTACTATTTGATATTGGAAAGCAACGGCTAAGACTTGGTCATTGCTTAGGGATTGCGTTAGGGAGATGAAACCTAATTTCTCATTAACGGTATATTCGGAAGAATTCAAACGTCTTGCACTCTCTACCTTTTCGAAATTCTGTCCAGAGACAAAACCCATTCCTTGCAGATACGAACTAACATTATTAATACTACGTAAAGAAGATTTGTTGACTACTTTTAATAAGTCGTTCGAAAGGTCATTGTCTGGCAATTCGCTACCATTTATATTCTTTATATATGGCATAGTGCCGTAAGGATTTTTCTCTCCTAAGTCGGCAAAAGCAACTATGTTTCTATTGTTTGCCACAGCACTACCAACATTAGTTCGCCAAACCTCTACTTTCTTTATTATTATATTGCTATTAAGAACAGGGAAAGTCTCCATTGCTTTGTTGTAGTTGTCATAGAAATATTGCGAAAGGAAGAAATGTTTGTTGTCTTCGTACTCATCGGCTTTGAAGTTAAACTCTTGTGTTTGGGCTCCGTTTTGTACGGTTATGGTACTGCTCTCACTCTTCTGCCTTGAGATAACAGCGTCCAAAAGCAAATTACCAAATTTGAACTTGCCTCTTATACCAAACAAATTCTGAACACCTGTAATCAATGTTGTCGGGAGTGAGAAAGATACATTACCTGCTTCTAACAATTGGACTATATCATCTTCTTTGCCTTCGTATTTAAGTTTGAATAATTCTTTCTCAAAATCGAATGTCGCACCTGTATTATAATTAAGGTTAAAGTTAATAGCCGTACCTATCTGTGCTTGAACATTTAGTTGGATATCTTCATCAAAATCGAACGAAGTAGTACTCCTACGATTCTCGCTTAGAGCCATATTCTCGTTACGGTTATTAACAATAGCAAACTTCAAATCCAACGAACCCGAAGGAGTAAATACTATATCTTGTCCACCAAAGATAGTCTCAAACAATTCACTATTTACCCTCATGGCTGGAATTATAGAACTCAAAGAACCATTAGACGAAGTGGCATTGGTAGTAGAGGCAACCGTTTTTGTCTTTGTCTGCCAATAGTTGTTAATCATTTGGTCCATATCGTAGTTTTGGTATTCTTCGAAAGTCAAAGAACGCTCCTCCAAAACAATATCGCCTATCTTGGTTACTAATTTGTATTCGTTCTTAAC
>CAVAII010000108.1:0-16927 GCA_963588535.1 Erysipelotrichaceae bacterium
CCATATTTATTAGATTGTTACAAAGATTTTACCATTAATTTTGTCCATTAACCCATAATCTCTTACTTTATTTTGATAATCTCTTACTTTATTTTGATAACTTCAGACTTTATTTCAATAATCTCGCACTTTATTCTACCCTCTCCACCACCTACCAAATTATCTTCACTAACCAGTAAAATAAAATCACTAACTATTAAAATAAAATCAGTATTCAGTAAATTATTATCAGTAAAGAATAAATTATTATCAGTAATCACCAAAATATTATCAGTACTTATTTGATTATTATCAGTACTTATTTCCGTGTCTTAAGTACTTATTTTACTACTTACCGACAGAACCAAAATATTTCGTCGTTTTATCAAAATATTTCGACCATTCATCCGAATAAAACGACCATTTAGAAAAATATTTCGTCGTATTTTTTGGAGAAAAAAAACAGCATATTTTTCGTTTGTTTTTAAACTTGCATGGTTGTATGGTTGTATGGTTGTATGGTTCAACTATTGTCATCAATTTTTTGGTGGTAATTTATCACTTTCTTTTTCTATTTTCTTATCATTAGAAGCCACTTTTTCTTAAATCTACCCTTTTGTAATAGCAAATAGTAAGTATAGCGAGTAAACATATAGTCGCAGATTTTACATTGTTATCCACTTCCCAAGCAACCATTTTCGTGAGGTTACGAAAATGGTCATCTGTATTGTTATTAGTTTCAATGAAAAAAGTACCTCCTTATAAACAAGGTGGTACAATTAATCAATCAAATAGCATAAAAAAGGACGAATACTATGGAATATTCGTCCTTTATTATTTAATTTCTATTAAAAAAGAAAATCTCTTCTCGCCTATAAGTTCTTGGCGATGTTAGAAGCAATCTCTTTGAATTCTTCTTCAGATAGTGTTAGTTTTGGATTTGCAAAATTCAAATCACCCTCTTTCTCCATTGGTACCAAATGGATATGTGCGTGACGTACCTCCAAACCTATAACTGCCATACCAACCTTAACGCAAGGATACGCTTTTTTGATAGCAACAGCAACACGTTTGGCAAAACAAATATACTCTTGTAGGTCTTTGTCGTCTATATCGAAAATATAGTCTATTTCTTGCTTTGGAACGACCAAAGTATGACCTTTCTTTAGAGGAGATATATCCAAGAAAGCATAGAATTTATCTGTCTCGGCAACCTTATAAGAAGGTATCTCTCCTGCAATAATCTTTGAAAAAATCGATGCCATAATATTAACGGGATATTTTAGTTATTTTCAATTTAAGTGTACCTGCTGGTACTTTAACCTCTGCAATATCACCAACCTTCTTGCCTAACAAACCTTTGGCAATAGGAGATGTAACGGATATCTTACCTGTCTTCAAATCTGCCTCGTTCTCTGGAACAATCTCGTAGGTCATTTTCTTTTTCATTGCCATATTCTCGAACTCTACCTTAGATAGAAGCAATACTTTCGAAGTGTCTATCCTACTTTCATCCAAAAGACGAGCATTAGATACCATATCTTGCATTTGCAGTATTTTGGCTTCCAATTGAGATTGAGCCTCTTTAGCAGCATCGTATTCGGCATTTTCACTCAAATCTCCTTTTTCTCTTGCCTCTGCAATGGCTGCAGAAACTCTTGGACGATCAACAGTTATCATCTTGTGCAATTCATCTTTAAGTTTTTTCAGCCCTTCTGCTGAATAATATTTAATTTCTGACATGATTCTTTTGTTTTATATCTTTCGCAAATCAAATAAATAGAAGGCTCTTCGTTTTCAAGCCTTCTATTCATTAATGAATTATTATTCTTTTTTTTATCTACAGATTCTACAAGGTTAGTCTTACACCGATTGAATGAATACCGCCTAAGATAACGGTTGTTCTATAAGCGTAATCTATAGCCAAATCTGTACTACGTTTGTTACCTTTGCCTTTAACTATTGTAGTGTTTATAGTAGCACCTGCTGTGAATCCGTTTGAGAAATTAGTTCTGTCGGTATTGGTATAGATATCTTTGGTACCACCACCTTGATAAGTATAACCGCAACGTATCATAAATAATTTCTTAAAACCGTATTCCAAACCTGCTGTATAAAGGTCTTTAGCGAATGCCATAGACTCATAGTTACCAGCAACTGTTAAACGATGTTCTTTCTCTGCAAACAAGAAATCGTAAGATGCACCAATATTCAAACTTGAAGGCAACTCCCAAGATAAAGAACGTTGCTCTAAGGTTTGTTGGTGGTCAGCGTTCTCAACTGTTGACATAGTTGAAAGACCGTCACCAGAGAAACTCATAGAAGGTCCCCAGTTCTTTAGGGCGATACCAAATTTGATCTCGTAATCATCTCCAGTTACATACTGAATACCTGCATCGAAAGCAACTCCTGTTGCTGTTACGTTATCAATACCTTCGTTGATAACTTTCAATGTAACACCGGCATATATTGATGAAGAAAACGCCTTTGCAAATGAAACGCCTAAGTTCATCAAAGATGGTTTGAAAGAAGCACCTGTTACTTCGGGAGCGTAGTATGTAGTCTTTTGGATTTTGCCGAAAGACATAGAGTTAACATACAAACCTAATACTCCGAAATCTCCCAAGTTTTGAGCGATACCCAAAGCAATGATACCTATATCAGAATCATTCAAATAATGAGAATAATTGAAATAGAAATCTGTTCCTGTGGCATGACCCAAACCTGCGACGTTAGTAAACAAAGCGTCCAAACCCGAACCATTTGCAGTATTAACGTTTGCCCAACCAGCACTTCTTGCCCATGGATTGATAAGCAACTCACCTGCACCGGCAGTACCACGTCTGTCATCATTACCTGCACTTGCAGTCATATTAGGCAATAGCATCGTCATTAATATGACCAAACTGATTATTTTGTGTATTTTATTCATAACTTATTTCCTCTATTTAAGTGTTTATTAAACTGTTTGGTTAACTATTATTGGAAAGAGTTTAAGTCTACTGGACGTAATGCTCCAAACCACTTAACTAGTTTTTCACCAATACCATCAGCCTTAATATGAATTAGATATACACCTCCTGAAATCTGAAGACCTCTTTCGTTCTTCAAATCCCAATCAACACTGGTCAAAGCAGTTCCACCACCTGAAACCAAATTAGCAGAAGGTCCTCTAAGTTTACGAACTACCGTACCATCAATAGTGTAAATTGTTATATAACAATCAGGAGGAAGATTAGTTATCTTGACAACGTTTTCGATCTGATCTTTTTCATACAAATCAAATGCGTAATATGGATTAGGAACAACCATAATATCGTCCAAAGCATTCTTTGCTACCGAGATTACACCTCTTTGAGTTGCAACGTCATCACCAAAGTCAAATTGATACATTGGATAGTTGTTGTTTTGTAACTCATTTGGTTGGTAGTAAGAATCATAGTTGTTAGAAGTCCAATATTGTTTGTAAGGTTGTCTTACTCTTATCTTAATAGTAGCATCTGTTGGGATTAGAGTTGGAGATTTCTTATCCAAAGAAACATTAACACCTTGCTCAAATAATTGAGTCATTGGAGCAGGCATTCCAACCCACATAACAGAAGCGAATAAAGATTCAACCTCGTCTAAGATAGCGTCTTGTCCTGTGATACCTGTTAGATCAGTCAATTTGTTCAAGATATTGTATGCCCATGCACCCTCATCATAACGAGGAGGATTAACGGTTACTCTATTACGTAAGGTTTGATTCATCTTGAATTGGTTAGTACCCAAAACATATACATAGTGCATACCACCGTATGAAGTACCATTACCAGAACCATAATAAGAAGGATTCCACATCATATCTCTACCATTGTACTGTCCTAATGAAGAGTTCTCACCAAAGATAATGTTAAGTCTTTCACCTGTCTCTACATTAACTGCATAACCAGGGAACCAACCCATACCTTGTGTGCCACTTCCATCATCGTTACCATTCTTATCAACTGAGTTATGTTTTCTAAGCATAAATTTCTTTGCACCACCTTCTGTCATAGTTGGATCTGTACCCATCTCAATAACTGGACAACGTGTCCATTTAGACTGATCAGCAGTAAAGACGATATTAACAGAAGCCAAGTTATTCAAGTCATTATACAACATAGAGTTCATTTGCAATGGATCTATTGTCATATTATAGTTGTAAGAATCTTCTGAAGATGCTAAATAACGTTTAGAAAATGCAGGGTGTGCATAACCAAAAGAAGTCAATTTATAAGGTGCCCATGTTCCATAAACACAATTCTCAAATTGGCTACTTCCGTCCAAAGCAGATTTAGATTTGTTGATAGCATCTGTTAGATAATAGTAGTCTGCATTGGTATCTGTTACCAAAGAACCATCTGTTCCAGCAGGAATAGAAGAACCACTTCTTATCCAGTTAGTATAAACTGATGCGTCATTGTCTGTAAATCCATACAACCAAGCACTATCTGTATTCTCATAAGAAATAGATGATGCTAAGTATGCTCCAGAATTTACTGAGTTATTAATCATACTCTTGTTATCACCTGATAATGTCAAATCTATTGTACCTGCCAAAGATTGTACATTTGATATTGAGATAGATATACCTAAATCAAAGATAATCTGCTCGTTTATCTCGCCTATAGGACGATCAGAGGATACCATATAGATAGAGTCTGTACCATCGTAATATAATGCCTTAGTAGGATCTGCACAAGTCAATTCCCAAGTACAACTATCCATAACAGTAGGATAATTTGCGTTAGGTATCAATTTGATTGAGTATTGTCCTTTCTTAACATTCAATGGGTCTACTACTTTAATATCCAATGGACCATAACCAGCAGTATATTTAGGATTTTCTATAATATTACCATTGTTATTAGTTGTGAACAAACTATTCATAGACTCTGTCTCGATATCAATGTTCATTCCACCATTACCATTACCCTCTATTCTTATAATCTCAGGAGAATAACCATAAGATGTCTGAACTACTGTACCATTTTGCTCTGCCTCTGTCATGTGAGGTATTGCCATAACTGGCTCTATACTTGAACCATCACATTTCTTTCTTGAAGCAAGATAAGGCTCTTTTTGTCCATCAATCTTTGTAGCGTCTTCTGCATTATAGTGTTTGTAATCATTATAAGCGTAAGCAATAGCTATATAGTAGTATTTCTTATTGTTAACAATTCGCTTATCGTTAGTAGTTGCGAATTTGTCTTCTGTAATACGGAAAGAGTGTTTGATACCAGCATTCTCACCAGATACCATTGTCTGAGTTGTAGGGTAACCATCTGTTATGGTAACATTCTTCAACTCTGCAATTGCTGCATTATTTTGTGCTGGGTCATAGTTCTCGATATCGCATTGAGCAACCAAACGTGCCTTAGAGTTATCATAGATATCAGATACTGAAACAGAAGCACTTGCTAATTGGAATATTTGATAACCCTCGAATCTATAGTATCTATCGTATTCGTGTGTTACGTATGTAGTATCACCACTAGCACTAATTACAGTCTCTTGATAATCTCTTGGTATTGTCTCGTCCATTGCTTTGTAAGACTCATTAACATTGTTACCAGTCTCGTTGGTTAGATAAAGGATAATCTCTCTGTCTAATTCTTGAACAACAACATCTGGAGCATCTGGACCTTCCAATACATTGAAACAGTTGTCAAATAATGCTTGACATTTATCATCGACAGTTCTTAATAATTCAACAGAAGCACTTGGACCACCAGTTGCTGCTTGAGCAAATGGAATACCAACAGTGATATAGTTGATAGCACCTGGTTTTAGAGTGAATGGACCAGCAGATTGCATAAAACGTCTGTCACCAGCACTATTACCAGCACTTTCCTCTGACCATAGTTTGCCAGCGTACTCGCTTTCTCTACCAGTCTCTCTTACGCCCCAACCCCAAATATCTGAAGTACCAGGGAACATAAAGTCTGCATTGATACCTGCTTCTACTCCGGTTTGATATCCGTCACCTCCGAATACCATACGGCTATTATCTTTCCATATACCACGTAAGTAGTTGTAGTAGTCAGATGCCTTGCTTGGCTCACCATTAGAAGCAGAACTATTGTTGTAATAAACGAAACGTCTCATACCAAAACGCTCATCGTCTATAATACCATTTCCGAAGTTAACACCATTGATAGCACAAGCATCAACAGAATCTTTTGATTTTGGATACCATGCTTTCTTATATTTATGTGCGTTATCTGTCAAAAGGATTCTTAGAGATTCACTACTCTTCAATTTTGCCATATCGCTAGTATCAGCCATTGACAAACCAACTTGTATACAATATTGTCCAAGTTCGCTTGAACCGTAGTTCTCTATGAAGGATTCTATATCAATCTTTGGATTATCTCTACCATCTGGATCCATATAAGGACCTTGGAAGAAGTCTATACCAACAGCAGGAGGGTTGCCAGAATAAGCACCTGTACCAGGACCGTCTGTTGCTTTACCATTATAAGCATAACCCAAACCACGCTCAACATCACAACCAACAAAGTCATCTTGTGCATAACCTAAGTCGGCATCTACCCATTGACTGAAATAAGTATTAGTCAAAGTGAATGTAGAACGGTTGATAATCTCGTATGAATAGAAGGTCATATTATTGATTTCGTTGTTCATTGTGAAAGCAAATGCTTGAGCACGAATTTCCAAACCAATAGGGTTCTCGGAACCAGACTCTGTGTGAGTATTTCCTTTATCGTTGAATATCCACCATAAAGTCTCGTCACCTTTTAATACCTGGTCAACAAGTAAACCACCTGTTGCAGATATTTTACCACCTGTACCATAGTTAGGGTTTACGGTATCAGACTCCATTGTAGTAGTTGGAGTATATTTACTTCCGGCAGGTAAGTTAGCCTTAATTGTTGCTGGACATAAAGCACCATCAAAATCATAGTAAGGATAATCACCAGCATTGTAGTCATATACACCGTCTTTGTTCCAATCATAGAAAGGAGCCAAGAACTTAGACTGTTTTAATGAAGTATTACCATTTCCTGGCCAATTCTTGATAACATCTGTCAACGTAGATGGGTCATAGGTACCTGCGATAGGTTTGCCTTCTGCATCATATTCAAAAGAATTGATAAATGCTTGAACCTCTGCTTTGGTTATTCTATATAATTTATCCCACTCGTCGCAAATCTGCTTGTTAACAGAAGCATTTCCATCTACTGTTAATGGTCCTGGCCAAAAGTCGTCTCCACTTTGTCCAAAACGTAAAGCAGCAACTCTTAATTGTTTATTCTCGTCTTGTCCACCAATCCACAACGCTGCACAATACATGGCAGTACTCGTTCCGTCTTTTGGTACATAATAATGTGCTGCAGAACCATCATACCACATATTACCACCTTGATTGATACGGGCACGTACATTGTTTATGCTTAATTCCGCAGAACCTTGAGCACGTCTACATCTTTCCAAATCGCCGTCTGCTTTGGTTGCAACACGTTTAACTTCCTTACCTTTGTAAGGTGCTGCATCTACAGATACAGTAATAATGCATAAACAAAGCATTAACAACGATAATTTACAAATTATATGTCTCATGATATTTTAAACTTTTTCTTTCTTTATTAACATCTAATTAGAACATATATGAAACGCCTATCTCTACTCTACGTGGAGAAGCATAATTATACGAACCATTATCCAAATACATCATATAGTAGTTTCTATATGCTTTCTCGTCTAATTGTTGTTGAATTGCTGTTTGAGTCTCAGGGTCTGTCAAATAACCATTGTCATCTGGGTCACCTGTTACACCAAATACTCCTGTAATATTCTTTGTGTCAAGAACATTGTAGATAGAGCAGAACAATCTCAATTGAGTATTTCTCTTACCAACCTTGAACATAAATGACTTATCAATTGTCATATCCAAACGGAATATCCAAGGCAAACGAGAACCTCTATAACTACCAACGATTGTAGATTGTGTTTGGCTATAATAACGAGTGTAAGGAGCACCTGATTGTGCCAAACCAGTTATATTAACACCAAAGTTTTGCAACCATTTGATTGTTTTTGTTCTTGCTTCTCCATCTTTACCAGTAACAACTCTTCTTGTAGTTGGTCCATTGTATCTATCACCACCTTCATAACGGAAGTCTAAGTTCAATTTGAAAGCATGACGTCTATCATCTGAAATAGGGAACATCATCTTTACGTTAGGATAACCTGCTTTGATTAATGAAACCAAAGTAGAAGATGGTAAACCTGTTGTTCCTTCTGCATATTGCAAAGTGTAGTTAGCATTGATTCTTATATTCTTCAAACGTCTAAGGTCGTAAGAAATAGTTATACCCTTAGTTGTTCTGAAGTCTTGGTTATCGTAAGAATAGTACATTGTTGTAGGGTCAGCACCCGTGTATTGTACTAAGTTAATCAAATCTCTTGTTTGTTTGTAGTAAGCAGAGATTGCCAAAGCAGAACTTTCTGAAAGAACTTGTTGGAAACCTAACTCGTAGTTTGTAATCTTCTCTGGTTTTAGATTAGGATTAGTTAGAGCGGCTCCATCCATTTTCTCCATGAACAAATAGCTTGAATAACTTGCTGCCCAATAAGAAGAACCTGGACGACGTGCAATAATGTCGTATGATGCTTTGAACTCTGATTTATCAGAAACAGGGAATGAGAATGCTATACGAGGCATAGCAACTATTTGTGGCTCGTAATCTTTGAAAGCGTCTGTACTAATATTCTCTGGAAGACCAGTATCTAACAATGTTCCTTTTCTGAAAGGAAGAGGTTGTCCAGATGCACCAGCAACAGCGTTAGGGTCAGAAACTATCTCACCATTGGCATTATACCAAGTAGAAGCAGATCCTTCGCCAGAACGATATCCCATTATCTGTACTCCTGTAAAGTTGTTACTTAAACTACTATTTAATGTATTAACATAAACAACAGCGTCTTTTGGAACACCGGCAGGAATATCTGTTCTACCATTCTTTTCCAAATCGCTTACTGTATAAGCACTATACAATAGATAAGGGTCTTTCAATCCCATTTGGTTACCATCGTATCTATCAACACGAATACCAATATTGAAAATCAAATCACGGAAATAGAACTTATCTTGGATATAACCAGCCATATAGATAGGTTGCCATGCTCCTAACTCTCTCTTACCATTAGTACCATTGAAGTAGTCTTGTAAAGAAGTCTTGCCTGAAAGTTTCTTTCCTGTGTAATCATATCCCATAAATGAAACGTATGCATTACCAGAGTTGTACAACTCATCGGCAGAAAACATATCAAGAGAAAATGCTGAAGGATCATAACTATCTATATCGATATATTCTGTTCCTGATAGATTATATTTCTCTCTAAATTGTTTGTCAAAGTATGTTTGAGAACCTGCGTCAAAGTTTCTATCGTATGTAACAACAGGATAGAAACCACTATAATCTACGATAGGATTATCTAAGTCTCTATATAGTATGTGTTGGTTAGCCTCTTGTTTCATTAATGTCCAAAGACTACCTGCTGCCAAACTATATGATCTATATATTTGTTGATCGTATTGGAAACCTAATTCTAACTCATGTCTACCAATGTTAGCAGTCAATTTGGCAGTAGCATATATAAGTTGTTGCTCAGATTTAGAATAAGATGTAGTAGGTACTCCAACATTAGTATACATACTATAGATTGATCCTGGTGTATCTCCATTAACCAAACCATTCAAAAGACGAATATTGGTATAATTGATTAAAGAAGAACGATAACTAGAGAACATCTCATCATTATATAATTGATTTGTATATGCTGCTAGTCCTGGGTTGTCATCAGAAGGAGTAAAATCAACTTGGTAATCCAACCAACCATTGTGTTGATAAACATATTCCTCTAAACCATCACCATCTACGTCCATTTTTGTTAATGCGTATGTAGGTCTCTTATATGTTTTGAATGTACCAATGTGTCCATATCTAAAGAAATCATCTTTGAAGTTAGGATTGTAAGTCTCAGAATATACCCGTTGATAAGAACCAACAACCTCAAATATAACATCCTTTATCTTAGAGCTTCCTTCATTAGAAGATAATCTCTGAGTAAAGTCTGCTGCTATTTGGAAACTACTTGATTTACTTTCGCTATTATTTTCATTATTCATTAGCATAGAAGAAAGACTACCATTCTTACCTATACTATATATATACTCACCATTAATCTTTAAGATAGAAGTATTGTTTGGTCTAAAGTCTAAACCACCCTCTATATAGAATGAATTACTCCATAAGTTTGGTTTACGTCCTACTCTCTGGAAATCATCAGCAGTTAGATAAGATGCTGAATATTGAATAGATCCAGTAGAAGGGTCCATATACAATGGAGATGCTTGTATTCTTTCGAGGACATCGTCATTAATCATGAAATAACGTCTATCTTTTGGACGACGATAAGGGTCATGAACATAAGAATTGTAACCACTTAAACGGAATCCTAAAATAGTCTTCTCTGCTCCTGTTGAAGCATTCTTCTTAGTTATTATAGGACCAGTGAAGAAGAACTCACCTCTGTGATATCCTCTAGTATCGAAAGGCTCAGATGTACGATAAGCAACCATACCCTCAAATTTGTTTTGAGGAGCCTTCAAAATAATACTAGATGCACCACCGATAGCCTCACCAATACTTGCAGGTGTACCACCAAGTGTTACCTGGATCTCTTGTACTGCAAATGTAGGCACACTTGAACCAGATTTCTTTACACCATTTACAAAACTCTGCATATCGGACTCACCTCTGACACTACCAGTGTTACCACTTCCGTCATCAGCAATACCTCCGACACTCGCAATAATTCCCTCTACGGAATTAGCAGACATTTTACTAATCTCATCGGCAGAAAGTCTCTTACCAGACTCAGATCCTCCGATATCGATTAGAGGAACAGCTTGGGTAACAATCTCAACCTCTGTTAACATCTCAGCAGTAGGCTCCAACTTAACGTCACCCTCTCTGGTCTGTCCAGAAGATTTTACATTGATACCTTGTTTAATAACAGATTTGTACCCTACAAATGATGCTTGCATGTCATACGTACCAGGGGTCAACTGTCTAATTTGGAACTCACCATTAACATCTGTTGTGGTACCTCCCATCTGTTGGCCATTCTGAGTTACGATAACATTAACAAACGGCAGGGGTTCGCCTGTTTTTGCATCGGTAATCGTACCAGTTAATATACCCTGTCCAATTACCACGTTGGCTGTAATTAACAGCCCCAGCGTAATTAATATTTTCTTAAGCATACTCATATCATATAGTGTTTATTAATTATTCTTAACAATCATACGGTCTATTCAATATGGTAGAATAAATGACAGCCTTTTTCAAATCAAAATGTTTTTTCTCTTTTGTCGTTTGAGGCTTGTCTTCTTTTGTAAATTTCTGCTCTTTTACCTTCTTATCTTTGCTATTCGAAGGTTTAGAAGGATTACTCTTTACAGAAGAAACATAACTATCATTCGCATCATCGTAGATAGGTGTAGCATCAATAGTTGGATTCATGGTATTATCATTCTTTTTCTTCTTACTAGTAGAAGAAAGAAGTACCACTACAAAAACTATTATTGCTACAACTATGCTACTCATAACGCTACCATTTTTATATATTACTAACTTAGATTATTTCTTTTTGTTTTCTATCTCTACTGCTTCTTTTTTGTTATGTTTGGTTATTAAATAATAAGCCGTTGGACATGCAACACAAAGAGAAGCAAAACATCCCATAGCAATACCTATGAACATAGAGAATGAGAATCCTTTCAGACCATCTCCACCAAACAAGAATATAATCAACAAAGTTAACAATGTTGTACCCAAAGTATTGAATGTTCTACTCAATGTTTGGTTCATTGCATCGTTCATCAATTTACCATAATCTTCCTTAGGGAATAATTTTACATTCTCTCTTACACGGTCGAATACAATCACAGTATCGTTAATTGAGTATCCGATAACCGTCAAGACTACTGCTACGAAATTTTGGTCTACCTCTAAAGTAAACGGCAATATCTTATTGAACAAAGAGAAAGCTCCAATAGTTATCAAGGCATCGAAAGTCAAAGAAGTCAAACCTGCCAAACCATATTGCCATCTATTGAATCGAATTGCAATATAGATAAATATCAACAACAAAGATACTATAACGGCAATCACAGCCGAACGTTGAATATCTTCTGCCATTGTAGGTCCAACTTGCTCCGAACTAATTATACCTAATGGAGATATTTCTGTAGATTGGAACTTCTTTATGTTTATTGTCTTATCTTTGAACAAATCCTTAGTACCATTGAATAATTTGGAAACAATCTCCTTCTTTACTTCCTCACTATCCTCTTTTATCTTGTAATCTGTTGCTACCTTAACTTGATAAGCAGGTCCGTAAGTCTTAACCTCTGGAGTAGATCCAAATTCTTTGGTTAAAGCTGCTTTAACACTCTCTGGAGTAACGTCTTGGTCAAAACGTATTACGTATGTTCTACCTCCTGCGAAGTCAACACCTAACTCCAAACCTTTGAATGCTAATGAACAAACAGCAATCAAAACGAAAATTCCAGCTACAATTAATTGTTTCTTGTGTGTTCCAACAAAATTAACATGAGGATTTTCTAAGAAGTGATGAGTAATTTTATTATAGAATGCTATATTTACTTTCTTCTCACCCTTACGATGTAGCAATACCTCGAACAATAATCTTGAGATAAAGATACCGCAGAACAAAGAAGTCAAAATACCTATACACAAAGTTATAGCAAATCCTTGTACTGGGCCACTACCAAAGTATGCCAATACTATACCTGTTAATAATGTAGTTACGTTACCGTCTATAATAGCTGAATAAGCATCTTTATAACCATCGGCAATAGCAGTAGCAATATTCTTTCCTCTTAACAACTCCTCTTTTATACGTTCATTAATAATAACGTTAGCATCCACAGCCATACCCATCGTAAGTACGATACCTGCGATACCTGGCAAAGTAAGTACAGCTCCTAAGGAAGCTAAAACGCCGAACAAGAAGAACAAGTTACAAATCAAGGCAACGCAAGCTGCGACACCTGCTGTACTATAGAAGAATATCATATATACTAAGACAAGAACGAAAGCGAACAAGAATGAGAATATTCCGGCTCTAATTGATTCTTCTCCTAATGTAGGTCCAACAACAGACTCTTGAACGATTTTTGCAGGAGCTGTCAATTTACCAGACTTAAGGATATTAGCTAAGTCTTTTGTCTCGTCTACTGTAAAACTACCAGAGATCTCAGAACGACCTCCTGTTATCTCACTATTTACTCTTGGTGCAGAATAAACTACACTATCCAAAACGATAGCAATACATTCACCTTTGTGATTAGCAGTTATTTTTGCCCATTTGCTTGCTGCCTCGCTCTTCATTACCATAGTAACGACAGGTCTTCCTTGTTGATCGAAGTCGTCCTTAGCGTCCGAGATAACATCACCATCTAACAAAGCTGCCTTACTCTTATCTAAATGTATAGCATAAAGTTCGTATAGATTAGTTTTGCTCATAGGTTTTGCACTCCATAAGAACAATATATCTTTTGGTAATACTTTGCAATCCTTTAATAATTGTGTAACGGCTTCCTTATTATTTGCTGGTACTGTACCAACTGCCAAAGAAACCTGTGGATTACCTACAGAGTAGAACAAAGATAATAGAGGATGAGAATTCTTTACTGTTGCTGTATCCTCTTTTGCTGTAGTCGTTACTGTCTCTGTTGCGTCTGCAAGTTCTTCTTCGCTTGCTGTCTCTGTAGAAGATTCTGTAGAAGCATCATCTTTTATTTTTCCACTACCTACTGCTGCTAACCAAGAATCTGCATCTTGTAGAGCTTTGGCTGCTTTTGTTAAATCCTTTTCTACTAACCAAAATTGTAATTGAGCACTACCCTCTAATAGATTAGCAACTCTCTGTGGATTTTTGATACCTGGTAATTCTATAGAAATTCTCTCAGATTGATCCAATTTTTGTATTGTTGGCTGTGCAACTCCAAATTTGTCGATACGTTTTGATAAAACTTGGAATGTTCTTTCGTATGAATCTGTACATTCTTTTCTAATTGCATCCAACACTTGAGAATTAGAAGATGTAGCGGTAATACCTTTATCTGCTAATTTAACTCTAAAGAATGAAGACAAATCTATTTTTTGTTTTGCGTTTGCTTCCTTAACTGCCTTCTCAAAACAATCTATATATTTGCCTACTTCCTCACGGTGAATTGCATCTGCTCTTTTTATTAATGCAACCAATGAAGGATCATTAGGATTAATAGCTAAATTCTTAATGACATCAACGGTAGAAACCTCCATCATAACGTTCATACCGCCCTTTAAGTCCAAACCTAAATTGATCTCTCTTGCCTTACATTCTTTATACGTAAACTTACGCATAAATAAGAAATTATACACAGGCTGTTCAGAAATAGAATCTAAATAAGCATTAGAAATAGAATCAAATTTCTGTGCAAAAACTTCTTGATACCGAAGTTCGTCCCCATTGGAGATCTTTGTAGCCATAGTTTTTGCAAGACCCGTCGCATATTCCTTCGCATTAGATTCTACTCTCTTAGTGAAGTAAGTGAACGATAGTTGGTATATACAAATCAACGCAAATACAATGGCAATGACCGTAATAGCTCCTCTATTCTTCATAATAAGTATTTATGTTTTTTTACTTTTATTAATTATTATCTATTCTTTCTACACTATTAATTTGAAACTGCAAAATTAGCAGTTTATTCGCAAATTACATAATTTCTATTATTTTTTTTGAAAAAAATTTTGATTTTCCCTCTCTAAGAATCTAAAAACAAGACTTTTAATTTTTGCTTCAAAAGTAACTATTTTTTCAAATCCAATCCTCATTTTATATCATTATAACAGAAAAATCAAACCATATAATATGCAAATTAGGTTATCAAACAAAAATTCCTTTCCTCTCCTCCTTTTATCAATATTAATAACCCTCGTCTCAAAATTGCGTTTCCTTATACATATATTATATAGCGATTTTTTGCCTTGCTCCAACAAACAAATATTAATAATAGAAAAGCAACCATAGTATTTACCCCGTTTTTCGAAAATGATTGTTAAAGAATAGAAATCTTTAAGGAAATAAAACTGACTATGCTTAAAGTCTACAAAACAAACAATTAGATATATTTGTGAAACATTTCCAACCAAAAATATTAGAATTTTTTTTCTTTTGTAACGCAAAAATAATAACTTTGCAATCTGAAAATTATCAAAAAATTATATAAAACTTTTACAAATATGACGGAAAAAATTCAAAAACTAATTAACGACAATCCCGTAGCCCGTTGGTCGGCGTTGATACTTATCGCCTTGATGATGTTCTTCGGCTACATGTTCGTGGATCTTATGTCGCCTCTACAAAGTATGATAGAGGCAGAACGAGGATGGAGTCCTTCTGTATTCGGTACTTACGCCGCAGGAGAATATATCCTTAACGTGTGCGGTTTCCTTATTATTGCAGGTATAATATTGGATAAATGTGGAATACGTTTCACAGGTACCCTATCTGCATCACTAATGTTCGTTGGAGCATGTATCAAATTTGTTGCCGTAAGTGATTGGTTTCAAACAACTGGCTTCAATGCTTGGCTAAATACTTGGTGGATAGCAATGCCAGGTAGTGCTAAGATGGCAGCCTTAGGATTTATGATCTTTGGTTGCGGATGCGAAATGGCAGGTATAACAGTTTCTCGTGCTATTGCTAAATGGTTTGAAGGCAAAGAAATGGCTTTAGCAATGGGATTAGAGATGGCAATCGCAAGAGTTGGCGTATTCGCTATTTTCTCTATATCTCCTTGGGTTGCAGAACAATTGGGACACGCTTTCTGGGGCAAAACAACAGTCGTTGCTTCGGTAGCATTCTGCACTTGTTTGCTTTTGATAGGTCTTATTTTCTTCTTAGTCTTCTGTGTATTAGACAAAAAATTTGACAATCAATTAGCAGACAAAGCCGCTCAAGAAGGAACATCAGAAGAAGAGTTCAAAGTAAGCGATATTGGCAAGATACTTTCTTCTAAAACGTTCTGGGTAGTTGCTTTACTTTGTGTACTTTACTACTCTGCAATATTCCCATTCCAAAGATACGGAGCAAATATGTTACAATGTAATATAGGTAATATGCCTGCACAAGAGGCTTCAAACATATTCCGCTGGTTCCCAATAGGTGCCGCAGTTATAACTCCATTCTTAGGTAATTTCTTGGATAGAAAAGGTAAGGGTGCTACAATGTTAATTTTTGGTGCATTATTGTTGATAGTATGTCACTTAGTGTTTGCATTCTTGTTACCTGCTACTCATAGCAAATTCTTGGCTTACCTAACAATCATCGTTTTGGGTATATCCTTTGCTTTGGTTCCTGCTGCTCTTTGGCCAAGTGTTCCAAAGATTATGGACCCTCGTTATTTAGGTAGTGCTTACTCATTGATTTTCTGGGTACAAAACGTTGGTCTTTGCTTCGTTCCTGTACTTATCGGAAAAGTATTAGAGGTATCTAACGCAGATAATCCTGCTGTTCTTGCTGCTAAACAAGCTGGAGAGGATTTCATACCTTATAACTACACGATGCCACTAATCCTATTCGCATGTTTTGGAGTTTTAGCATTATTGATTGCTATCTATCTAAAAATCATGGACAAACAAAAACATTTGGGCTTAGAGGAACCAAATATCAAGAAATAAACAAAAATCACAAGATATACCTATCTTGTTAACAAAAGATTAGGAGAATTTTTTATAAGATATTCTCCTAATTTTTTTATTGTTAATTAAAAATTATATACCTCTGCAAACAAATATCTTATAAAATATTTTCTCACATC
>CAVAII010000109.1:0-15259 GCA_963588535.1 Erysipelotrichaceae bacterium
ACTTTGTTTATAGTATCAGAGAAATTAGGCTTAACAAATAGGTTAAGAGTAATAAGACTGTCACAACTACCGCTTGTAGCAGAGATAGTATGGAAATAAACACCAGACTGATTAATAGTAGTACCATAGAAATCATACGTCTCACCTACGCAGATAGTATCCGTAATCTCTCTTTGCTGACTACCAATAATATTACTACCAAATTGCGTAGAGAAATAACTATCGTTCTGATAATTGCTAACAGCCTCACAAGGTACTAAAAGGACATTGCCATTTAATTTTGGATTATTAACACTAGGAGGGGTTATACCTCTGCATACTATAGTGTCTAAACTAGAACAATTAAAAAAAGCATAATAATCTATAAAAGTAACCGTAGAAGGTATAACTACATTTTTTAGATTAGTACAATCTTTAAAAGTGAACCTAGGAATAGTATCAATAGATGCAAGTATATTTGCACTTGTTAGATTATTACAAGATTCAAAAGTACTTTTTCCCATATAAGTAACAGACGTAGGTATATTTATACTTGTTAGACCTGATAAATAGAAAGCACTATGCCCAATAGAAGTAACTGACGAAGGTATATCTATACTTGTTAGGTTTGTGCACCCCTGGAAAGCATTATCCTCAATAGAAGTAACTGACGAAGGTATATCTATACTTGTTAGGTTTGTGCACCCCTGGAAAGCATTATCCTCAATAGAAGTAACTGACGAAGGTATATCTATACTTGTTAGGTTTGTGCACCCCTGGAAAGCATTATCCTCAATAGAAGTAACTGACGAAGGTATATCTATACTTGTTAGGTTTGTGCACCCCTGGAAAGCATTATCCTCAATAGAAGTAACTGACGAAGGTATATCTATACTTGTTAGGTTTGTGCATTCCAAGAAAGCGTAGTTACCGATTGTAGTAACCGTAGAAGGTATTACGGTATTCATACAACCAAACAATAAAGTATTTGTAGCGGTTTCAATAATAGCATTGCAGTTGTTTCTTGAATCGTAGACCGTATTTGCTGCATCAACGACAATACTTGTTAGGGCAGGACAAAGACTAAAAGGATAATCAATAATAGAAGTAACTGAAGAAGGTATATTTATGCTTGTTAAACTATTGCAATAATTAAAAGCCATTTCGCCAATCTTAGTAACCGAAGAAGGTATTGTTACACTTGTTAAACTTGTACATTTGAAAAAGGTGTATTCCTCAATAGAAGTAACCGAAGAAGGTATATTTACACTAGTTAGACTTGAACAAATATTAAAAGCTCTCTTACCTATAGAGGTGATAGTAGAAGGCATATCAATACTTTTTAGACTTTCACAATTGGAGAAAGCATATTTGCCAATAGTGGTAACAGACGAAGGAATCTCTATACTTGTTATTGCACATTTTCGAAAAGCACTATCTCCAATAGCAGTAACCGAATATGTTGTGCCGTTGTACGTAACCTCGGAAGGTACTTTTATATCTCCGCTTAGGCCGTAGTCTGTATCGTATGTCTTATAAGTTACACCAACCTCGTTAGTGGCTGCGGTGTTGATTGTATAGTAAAGCGTTTTGCCTTCGTATGTGTATTCAAAATCATACGCTCTTAGGGTCTCTCCCATTAAGGAAAAGAGAGCAACCAAGAGAATTGTGTAAATGTTCTTGTATCTCATTATTTTATGTTTTTATTGTTTACAATTTATTATTTATTATGCGACAAAGTTACGATAATTTTGGGGAATGAGGAAATTTTGTCCTAAAAAATGGCCTTTTTATCGTTCGATTAATTAGTTTTTTAACATTTCGAAAATGTTCTATTTTCCCTATACGCAATTTTTAAGAGCGAAGACTATTATCTAAAATATCCTTTTTTTTGCCTTTGTATCTCTTTGATTGATAATGTCTCAATAAAGTGCCATTTTATCAAAATAATCTGGCAGAATATTCTGATAAAGTGCCACTTTATTTGGATAAACTGGCAGAATATTTTAGCAAAATCTAAGATCCTTAAATCCATATTCTCAAAAATGTTCTATTTTCCTTATCGGCATTTTTCGTTTTTCACTTTCTGATTATTTCTGTAATCAGAATATTTGGATATTGTTTTTGGGTATCGTATAAGGTTAAGGAAGAAAGAAAAAAAGGTGAAATAAAAACAAAAGAAAAGCAAAATATTAGGAAAAAAGACGAAATATGAAGAATATTTTGTAACTTTGCCCTTTGAAAAGGTGAAATAAAAGATATAGAAGCATAAAAACTATATTAGAAAATTAATTAAACAAAAGATAAAATAATGGATTTCAGTCTAACAAAACAAGAGAACTTATTCTTGCAAATGATTAGAGAGTTTGCAGAAAAAGAAGTTAAGCCATTGGCAGCGGAAATAGATGAACAAGAGAGATTTCCAATAGAGACAGTAGAGAAAATGGGTAAAATAGGTTTAATGGGTATACCTATTCCAACAGAATATGGCGGACAAGGTGGTACAACTCAAATGTATTCTATGGCAGTTGAGGAGTTATCTAGGGTATGTGCTACGACAGGTGTTGTAGTATCGGCACATACATCTTTGTGTGCAGAGCCAATATTAATGTTTGGTACCGAGGAACAAAAGCAAAAATATTTGCCTAAACTAGCCTCTGGCGAGTGGGTAGGTGCTTTTGGTCTAACAGAGCCTAATGCAGGTACAGATGCTGCTATGCAACAGACTACTGCTGTAGATATGGGAGACAAATGGATACTTAATGGTAGCAAGATATTTATTACTAATGCTTCTTACGCTAATGTTTATGTTGTCTTTGCAATGACAGACAAGAGTTTAGGAACCAAGGGTATTAGTGCCTTTATAGTAGAAAGAGACTTTAAGGGTTTCTCGATAGGAAAGAAAGAAAAGAAACTTGGTATTAGAGGTTCGGCTACTTGTGAGTTGATATTCGAGAATTGTGAGGTACCAAAGGAGAATATCTTAGGTAAGGAAGGCAAAGGATTCAAGATAGCAATGATGACTTTGGACGGTGGACGTTTGGGTATTGCATCTCAAGCCTTAGGTATAGCACAAGGAGCAATGGACGAGACAGTAAAATATGTAAAAGAGAGAAAACAATTCGGTAGAAGTATTGCTCAATTCCAAAATACACAATTCCAATTAGCAGATTTGGAGACAAAGATCAACGCAGCAAGATTCCTTGTTCGTAGTTGTGCTAACAAGATAGACTCAGGCTTACCATATAGCAAGGACGCTTCTATGGCTAAGTTGTTTGCTGCCGAAACAGCAATGGAGATGACAACTAAGGCAATACAATTCCACGGTGGATACGGCTACACAAGAGAATATCCAGTGGAGCGTATGTTTAGAGATGCCAAGATAACGGAGATTTACGAAGGAACTTCCGAAGTACAAAGAATGGTAATAGCATCTCATTTGTTGAAATAATAAAGAAATCACATAGAGTGGTTTTAGAGTAAAGTTATTGAGAAAAAAGAAAATAATAGAAATGAATATAGTAGTTTGTATAAAACAAGTACCCGACACAACTGAGGTAAAGATAGATCCTAAAACAGGTACCTTGATAAGAGAAGGCGTTCCAAGTATAATGAACCCAGATGATAAGGGCGGATTAGAATTGGCTTTGAGACTAAAAGACAAATTTGGTGCCACAGTAACAGTTATAACAATGGGTTTGCCACAAGCCGATGCTATTCTAAGAGAGTCTTTGGCTATGGGAGCAGATAGAGCCATACTACTAACTGACCGTAGATTAGGTGGAGCAGATACTTTGGCTACATCTTACGCTTTGTCTGGAGCATTAAGAGAATTAGGTTATGATTTGGTAATAACTGGTCGTCAAGCCATAGACGGTGATACAGCACAAGTAGGACCAGAGTTAGCAGAGCATTTGGATATACCACAAGTTACATATTTGGAAGATTGTGAGTTTGATGGCAAGAAGACTTTGACTATTAAGAAACAATTGGAAGATGGTTATCAAATGGTACAAGTAGATATGCCTTGTTTGGTATCCGTATTGGCTTCTTCGTACAAACCTCGTTATATGACAGTCAAAGGTATTGTAGAGTGCTTTGATAAAGAGGTGGAGATTTGGTCTGCAGACGAAATCAAATGTGATGTAGAGCGTTTGGGTAAGAAAGGTTCTCCTACAATAGTTAAGAAATCTTTTGCTAAGGGCTTAAAGGCTAAGGGCGAAGTATTCGAGTTAGAGCCAGAAGAGGCAGTCAATACTATAATAGCAAAACTAAAAGAAAAACACATTATTTAGTTTGAGAATAGACGGTGTAGTTAAAAGGGTTTCTTTATTAGAGACGATTTAGTTACACAATTAAATAGTTAAGAGAGATGAATAAAGAGGAATATAAAAATATATTTGTATTTGTTGAGCAAAGAGAAGGCAAGATACAAAATGTAGGTTTGGAACTTTTGGGCAAAGCAAGAGAGTTGGCTGATAACTTAGGACAAGAAGTAGAGGCTATATTCTTAGGTAATAACATTAAGTCTCAAGCACAAGATTTGATTTACTACGGTGCAGACAAAGTCTTGTTAGTAGAAGATGAGAGTTTGGCAGTATATACAACAGAACCATATACACAAGCCTTCGTAGAATTAATCAACAAGAGAAAACCTTCTATCGTTTTGATAGGTTCTACTACTATAGGTAGAGATTTGGGTCCAAGAATTTCTTCAAGAGTTGGTACAGGTCTTACAGCCGATTGTACTAAGTTGGAGATTAATGAGGAGGATAAAGAACTTTGGAGTACTCGTCCTGCATTTGGAGGTAACTTAATGGCGACTATAGTTTGTCCTAATCACCGTCCACAAATGAGTACTGTACGTCCTGGCGTTATGCAAAGAATGCAAAAGGACACAAATAGAAAAGGCGAGGTAATAGAAGAGAAAATCGCTTTCCAAAGAGATAAATTCAAAGTAAAAGTATTAGAGACAGTTAAGAAAGAAGCCAAAGTTGATATCACAGAGGCTAAGGTATTAGTTTCTGGTGGTAGAGGCGTTGCTAACAAAGAAGGCTTTAAGAAATTGGAAGAATTGGCTAAGGTACTTAAAGGCGAGGTTTCTTCTTCAAGAGCAATGGTTGATGCAGGCGTTATAGATCATGAGCGTCAAGTAGGACAAACTGGTAAGACAGTTAGACCTGATTTGTATATGGCTTGTGGTATCTCGGGTGCAATACAACATATAGCAGGTATGGAGTCAAGTGAGTATATTGTTGCTATCAACAAAGACAAATTTGCTCCTATTATGCAAATAGCAGATCTTGGAATAGTTGGAGACTTACATAAGATTGTTCCAATGCTTACCGAGAGATTAAAGAATGAAATCAAGAAATAATTGAATAATATCAGAAAACAATAGAATAAAATCAAATAATATTTGAATAAAATCAAATAATAATTAGATAAAATCAAATAATATTTGAATAGTTTCTGATAATAAAATTTTTTTACTTGACATTAGATTCAAAGATCGGTGATAGAAAATAAAAACCCTAGATGGCATATCGCTGTCACTGATCTTTGTTCTTTTCTAAGAAGATATATTTTCGACAAAATAAAAGATAATATTTAAGAAAATGAAAAGCATAAAAGAATTGCAGGACATTGCAACGCAGATGAGAAGAGATGTTTTGCGTATGGTTAATTCCAGTAATTCAGGACATCCAGGTGGAAGTTTAGGTTGTGCAGATTTGTTCGCAGCCCTATATTTTAATCAAATGGATATAGATACCTGCAAGTTTACACGCGAGGGCGTAGGAGAGGATATGTTCTTTTTGTCAATAGGTCATATTGCTCCTATTTGGTATAGTGCCTTAGCAAGAAGAGGATATTTTCCTGTAAAGGAGTTGGCTACTTTGCGTCAGTTAGGTTCTCGTTTGCAAGGACACCCATCTTATCATAGCAAGTTACCAGGCGTAAGACTTGCCTCAGGTTCATTGGGTCAGGGTATGAGTGCTGCTATTGGTGCTGCATTAGTTAAGAAAATGAATGGTGATAATCACTTTGTTTATTCTTTGCACGGAGATGGCGAGATAGAAGAAGGACAGATTTGGGAGGCTGCTATGTTTGCTAGTACTAATAATGTAGATAATTTGATTAGTATAGTAGATAATAACGGCGTTCAGATAGATGGTAGAGTAGATAAAGTAGGTGGTGTTAAGAATCTAAAAGAGAGATTCACTTCCTTTGGTTGGGAAGTCGTAGAAGGTAACGGCAACGATATGCAAGAGTTAGTTAATAAATTAGACGAATGCAAACAAAAGGCTAATCATGGCAAACCTGTTATGTTTGTTATGCACACATTAATGGGTTATGGTGTTGATTTTATGCAAGACAACAATGGTTGGCATGGTAAGGCACCTAATGACGAACAAACCAAAGAGGCTTTAAGTCAATTAAAAGAGACTTTGGGCGATTATTAAACAATAGAATATGAAAGGCTCATTTCTAAAATATAATGTATTTGTTTGGTTGATTAGTCTATCTTTTTGTCTAAATGCTCAAAACAAACAAACAGCAACTATTGATAACAAAAGCACTGAAAAGACACGTATTTTGTTTGTTGTTGATTGTTCTAATAATATGAGCGAGAAATGGCAGAGTGATACCAAAATCAATATTACTCAAAGACTACTAACTAATATTATTGATACCTTAAGCAACTATAATAATGTAGAATGTGCTTTAAGGGTGTTTGGAAATGAGAAAGATTATACAGTTGGTGATTGTGATGATAGTCATCTGTTAGTTCCTTTCTATCGTTTGAATGGTGATAACATTAAAGCCAAGTTGAAGACCTTAATTCCAAAAGGTACCTCAACGGTAGCAAAATCTTTGATGAATTGTGCTGAGGATTTCCCGAGAGATAGGCATAGTCGCAATATAGTTGTGATGATTGTTAATAATATAGATAAATGTGATGAGGATATTGTGCAGATTTCGGCTTCGATGCAGAAGAAAGGCAAGTATCTTAAACCATTTATTATAGGTATTAGTAAGGGAATGAAGAATAATTATGAGAATTGTGGTATATATTATGAGGCAAAGGGCGAGATAGACTTCTCCAAAGCCTTGAATACCATTATCAAACAAGCACTTCATAATACTACAATACAAGTCAATCTTTTGAATATAAAGAATGAGAACACCGAGACAGACGTTCCGCTACTGTTCTATGATAGCGAGAGCCATAGATTGAGGTATTCATTTATTCATTCGCTTAATTCCTTAGGTCAGAGTGATACCTTACAGATAGATCCTTTGATAGAATATGATATTGTAGTGGCTACCAAACCAAAAGTAGAGAAGAAGAAATTGTCTTTTTTGGCAGGCGAGCATTCACTTGTTAAGATTTCTTGTCCGCAAGGTGTTTTGAATATTAAATATGTATACAATCCTAAGACATTTCAACAAAAGACTTATCCTGTTGCTATAAAGACAACGGATAAGAAAGAGATTATTAACGTACAAAATATTAATACTCAGGAGAGATATTTGGTTGGGTATTATGATTTAGAGGTTATGACTTTGCCGAGAATGAGGGTTGATTCGGTTGAAATAACTCAGAGTTCAATGACAACGATAGAGATACCCGAGACGGGTAACCTAAGAATAGACAAACAGAACTCTAACTTACGAGGTAGTCTATTTGTAAAGAAAGGACAAGATTACGAATGGGTAATAGATTTGGACGAAAGCAAGACAAAAGAGAGTTTGGATTTATTACCAGGCGAATATATGATTGTAGCCAAAAGCCTAACAATGGTTAAATCACAGAATACAATTGTACAAGAATTAAAAATAGAATCAAATAAAACGACAAATATTACACTATCTGTCAAATAAAAAATAAGAAACAAAATGAAAGAGTATAAGATACTTGGTCAGCAAGATACACGTAGTGGATTTGCAGAAGGACTTTTACAAGCAGGCAAAGAGAACAAAGATGTAGTTGCTTTGTGTGCAGACTTAACTCCAAGTGTGCGAATGGATTTGTTTGCAAAAGAATTTCCAGATCGTTTTTTTCAAGTAGGTATAGCAGAGAGTAATATGGTAGGTATTGCCTCTGGTATGGCATTAAGTGGTAAGATACCTTTTGTTGGGTCGTTTGCTGCTTTTTCTACTGGTAGAGTTTATGACCAAATACGTCAGAGTGTTGCTTATTCTAATACTAATGTAAAGATAGCAGGTTCTCACGCTGGTATTACTTTGGGTGAGGACGGAGCAACGCATCAAATTTTGGAAGATATAGGTCTTATGCGTATGTTGCCTAATATGGTGGTTATTAATCCTTGTGATTTCAATCAGACTAAGCAAGCAACCATAGCCACTGCACGTTATAACGGATCGGTATATCTAAGATTTGGCAGACCAAAAGTACCTGTTTTCATACCTGAGGATATGCCTTTCGAGATAGGTAAAGCCCTAATGTTAAACGAAGGTAAGGACGTATCTATTTTTGCTACTGGTCATTTGGTATGGCAAGCAATAGAGGCATGTAAACAATTAGAGAAAGAGGGTATTAGTGCTGAGTTGATAAATATACATACTATTAAGCCATTGGATACAGAGGCTATCTTGAAGTCTGCCTCTAAGACTAAATGTGTAGTTTCTTGTGAGGAGCATTTATATAATGGTGGTCTATCTGACGCTATTGCTCAAACCTTAGTAAGACAAATGCCTGTTCCTATGGAATATGTAGGTATAGACGATAAGTTTGGACAAAGCGGTAAGCCAATGCAATTGATGGAATATTATCATTTGATGGCTGAGGATATAGTAATGGCAGCAAAGAAAGCCATTAAGAGAAAATAGAATCATATAAATTTGTTACAATAATGAAAAAATATCCAAAAATTGGAATACGTCCAACTATAGATGGACGTCAAGGTGGCGTAAGAGAAAGTTTGGAAGAGAAGACTATGTCTTTGGCTCATGCTGTTGCGGATTTGATTTCTACTAATTTAAGAAATGGAGATGGTTCGCCTGTTGAGTGTGTTATAGCCGATGGAACGATTGGTAGAGTTGCCGAAAGTGCTGCTTGTGCAGAGAAATTCGAGAGAGAAGGTGTAGGTTCTACCATTACAGTTACTTCTTGTTGGTGCTATGGTTCGGAGACAATGGATATGAATCCTTATTATCCTAAGGCAGTTTGGGGATTCAATGGCACAGAGCGTCCTGGTGCTGTATATTTAGCAGCAGTATTGGCAGCACATGCACAAAAAGGACTTCCTGCTTTTGGTATTTATGGTCACGATGTACAAGATTTGGAAGACAACTCTATACCTATGGACGTAGCAGAGAAGATACTTCGTTTTGCTCGTGCAGCACAAGCCGTTGCTACTATGAGGGGTAAGAGTTATTTATCTATGGGTAATACTTGTATGGGTATTGCTGGTAGTATTGTTAATAGCGACTTTTTCCAGAATTATTTAGGTATCCGTAGTGAATATGTTGACTTGGTAGAGATACTAAGACGTGTAGAACTTGGTATATACGATAAGGAAGAGTTCGGTAAGGCTATGTCTTGGACTGAGAAATATTGCAAGGTTAATGAAGGCCACGACTACAATGAGGAAAAAGGCAAAGCCAAAACAAGACAGGAGAAAGAAGATGATTGGCAATTTACAGTTAAGAATATGCTAATCATAAGAGATCTAATGCACGGCAATCCAAAACTATTGGATATGGGCTTCAAAGAAGAGTCTTTGGGACATAATGCAATATTTGCAGGCATACAAGGTCAAAGACAATGGACAGATTACAAACCTAACTTCGATTTTCCTGAATCTTTGATGTGTACTTCTTTTGATTGGAACGGCAGACGTGAAGCCGAGGTATTAGCAACAGAGAACGATTCTTTGAATGCAACGGCTATGTTGTTTGCTCATCTATTGACTAATCGTGGTGTTATGTTCTCCGATATTAGAACTTATTGGAGCAAGGAGGCTGTTAAGAGAGTTACAGGCAAAGAGCCAACTGGTATGGCGGCTAATGGTTTTATGCATTTGATTAACTCTGGTGCTACTACTTTGGATGCAACTGGAGAGATGAAAGATAAAGACGGCAAACCAACAATGAAGAACCATTGGGATATAACAGATAAGGATATAGAGGCTTGTTTGAAAGCAACTACATGGTATCCTGCTGATAGAGACTATTTCCGTGGTGGAGGTTTCTCTTCTAATTTCCTTACCAAAGGTGGTATGCCTATGACAATGATTAGAGTTAATATGGTAAAGGGATTAGGTCCTGTATTGCAGTTAGCAGAAGGTTGGTCGGTAGATTTAGATCCTCAAATACACGATATACTTAATAAACGTACAGACAAAACATGGCCAACAACATGGTTCGTTCCTCGTTTGGATAGTACAAAAGATGCCTTCAAAGACGTTTATTCTGTTATGAACAATTGGGGAGCAAATCACGGAGCAATTACTTACGGACACATAGGTGCTGACCTTATAACTCTTTGTTCTATACTTAGAATACCAGTTTGTATGCATAATATCAAGGATGAGGATATTTTCCGTCCTTCTGCTTGGAATGCTTTTGGTATGGACAAAGAAGGTGCTGATTATCGTGCTTGTCAGAACTTTGGACCTATATATAAATAGTATATAAAAACAGAAAGAGAAGATTAATCCATAAGACAAAATGGATAGTTTTCTCTTTTCTTGTTTATGGAATAAGATTAATTTGCTAAGAGGAATATTCGAAGGCAAAAGAGAAATAAAAATTTGGATTTAGAATGATTACAGAACAAGATATTCAATCTTTTATAGGTTATGCTCATAAGGTAGGACAATACAACCTAACTGTATGCAGTAGTGGTAACTTATCTTGGAAAATAGATAATCAAGTACTTATGTCAGGTACAGGATCATGGGTACCAGAGATAAAAAAAGAAAATATTGCTGTCTTAAACTTAGAAGATGGTAAGTTGTTATCTGGTCCTCGTCCGTCTATGGAGCATGTATTTCACTTAGGAGTATTGCAACAACGAAAGGACGTAAATGTAGTTCTACACTTCCAATCTCCATACGCAACAGCAATAGCATGTAGAAAAGACTTGCCGAAAAACTTTAATCTTACTGCCGAAGTACCTTGTCATGTTGGTGACGAAATAGCCGTAGTGCCTTATTTTCGTCCTGGTTCTAAGGAGTTGGCTAACGCAGTTATTCAGGCTATGCAGACACATAACTCAGTTTTGCTAAGGAAACATGGACAGGTTACTTGTGGAAAAGATTTCAATCAAGCATTCGAAAGAGCGATGTTCTTTGAAATGGTTTGTCGTATCTTAGTTTTGAATGGTGATAACATAGATCCTTTGACCAAAGAGGAAGTTGAGGATATTAACAAAGTATTTCTAAACAAATAAGATAATGCAAGAAGGGTATATAGCAGTTGATTTTGGAGCGAGCAACGGAAGAGTTATTTTTGGTACTATAAAAGACAATAAATTAGAGTTAAAAGAGATTTATCGTTTCGCTAATTATCAAGTTCTTATCGGCAATCATCTTTATTGGGACTTTCCTTATTTATTCAGTGAGATGAAAAAAGGAATAAAGAAGGCAAGTGATGAAGGCTATTACATAAAAAGTATTGGTATAGATACTTGGGGAGTAGATTTTGGCTTTATAGACAAGAATGGTAATTTGCTATCTAACCCTATTGCTTATAGAGATAGTTATACGCAAAGAGTATTTGAAAATACTTTTACCTTAGAAGGTAAGAAACAACTCTACTATAAGGCTGGCGTGCAGAGCATGAATATCAATTCATTATATCAATTACTTGCCCTAAAAGAAGAGAAAAGTCCTGTTTTAGAATATGCAGATAAGATGTTGTTTATGCCTGATTTGTTTGCATATTATCTAACTAACGAAAAGTTTAATGAATATACTATTGCATCAACTTCGGAGTTATTGAACGCTAAGCAAAGAGATTGGAATTATGATTTAATCAAGGACTTATCTTTTAGAAAAGATATGTTTTGCTGTATCGTTAAGCCAGGAGTAGAGAAGTTTAGAGTAAAAAAAGATATTATTAAGGAGTTGAACTTGCCTAATGATTGCGTATTTGTGCCGATTGCTTCGCACGATACTCAAAGTGCAGTCTATACTGTGAAAGATATCTCTCCAACAGACGCTTATCTTTCTTCGGGTACTTGGTCTTTGTTGGGTTGTGAGGTAGAGGAACCGATACTAAATGATGAGGCTTACACGAGTGGTTTTTCCAACGAGGGTAGCGTAGATAACCAAATATGTCTTTTGCAGAATATTACAGGTTTGTGGATCTTGCAGTGTATGTTAAAGATTTGGGAGAGCAGTAATGAGATAACCGATTTGAAAGAATTGAATATCTTAGCCGCACAAACTGATTTTGATACTATTATTGACGTTGATGATGATATCTTTATGGCTCCTAAGAATATGAAACAGGCTATTGATACCTATTGTCATAACCATTTCTTAAAGACTCCTACAACTCAGGGCGAATATGTTCGTTGTATTTTCTTATCCCTTGCTAATAGATACAAAAAAGGAATTGAGAAAATGAGTAATGTATTGGGTAAAAAAATTGATAGATTGACTATTATGGGCGGTGGCTCCAAAAGTACTTTACTTAACGAACTTACTTCCAAAATATCTAACATAGAGGTACGAAAAGTAGTTACTGAAGCATCGGCTACGGGTAATATTCTCTTACAAGCCAAATGTTTAGGGGATATTCAAACCAAAGAAAGTATAGATTACTAAAAAATATTCAGTGTAAATGGATTCTATGAATAAAGAAAAGAAAGTATCTTTTGAAGATAATCTGCAATTAGTTCTGGCTGAGAAATATATTCGTCAAACTAACAAAAATATTTTTCTAACTGGTAAGGCGGGGACAGGTAAGACTACGTTTTTGAAACATCTTTGCGAGACAATCTCCAAACGTTTTGTAGTCTTAGCACCTACTGGAGTTGCGGCTTTGCAAGCAGGAGGAGTTACTATTCATTCTTTTTTTCAACTTCCTTTACATATATATATACCCAAAACAATTCCTCAGACAAGGCGTTTTTCGAAAGCAAAAATCAATCTTATCCGTTCTATCGATTTGATTATCATAGACGAAATATCTATGGTGCGTTGCGATATCTTAGACGAGGTGGATTGTTTGTTACGCCGTTTTCGATACAATGAAAGAAACAAACCTTTCGGAGGTGTTCAACTTTTGATGATTGGTGATTTGTCTCAGTTGCCACCTATCTATAATGAGTCAGAGTTAGAGATGGTCTCCAAATATTATCCGAATTTCTATTTCTTCAATTCTCTTGCCCTCAAACAATCAAATTATATAACAATAAGTCTGCAACATATTTATCGTCAGAAAGATGAGAAATTTATCAATATCCTAAATGCCGTTAGAGACGGTTGGGTTACGCAGACAATTGTAGATGAATTAAACGCAAGATATGTTCCTAAAATACTGGAAGCAAATAACGAAAACTACATTGTACTTTGCTCTCATAACTATCAAGCAGACAAGATAAACGATTCAAGATTAGATGCTTTGGACACAGAAGAAAAGAGTTACAAAGCAGAGATAACGGGCGACTTTTCAGAATCTTGTACGCCTAATTCACAAGAATTGAGACTAAAAGTAGATTCTCAGGTAATGTTCCTAAAAAATGATTACTCCAAAACAGAAGAAAAACGCATAAAGACAGAATCTGGAGTAGAGGTACAACATTATGAGACAAGAAGATATTATAATGGTAAGATAGGAGTCGTTAAGGAATTGGGAGCTGATTATGTTGTGGTTAGATGTCCTGGAGACGAGGAAGATATCTTAGTAGAGAGGTATGTATGGGAAGATGTTCGCTACACATTGGATAAGGAGACAAACGCCATTAAACAAGAGGTTATAGGCACGTTTTCACAATTTCCTTTAAGGTTGGCTTGGGCTGTAACGATACATAAATCTCAGGGACTAACGTTTGATAATGTGATAATTATGAGTAATCGTGCTTTCTCACATGGTCAAGTCTATGTGGCATTATCTCGTTGTCGCAGTTTGGAAGGAATTTATTTGACGGAGAAATTTGATTGCAAAAGCGTGATTTTCGATTCTGCTATCACATCTTTTAATAACGAGCAATCGAAGAACCCACCCACTGAGGTAACTCTACACGAAGCCGAAGATAAGTTCCTAATAGATAATTTGATATCTATCTTTGATTTCACAATATTATTTGATGAGATACAAAAAATAGAGAAAATCAACAACGAATCAATAAGCAAGGTTTTCCCTGTAAGAAGTAAGAAAATATTTGATTTTATTAATACCTACAAGATTGAGATTAGGGACGTTGCAGCGAAATATATCGTTTGGTTGCAAGATAAAGAGAGAGAAAACAATCCAAATAATAGGGTAGTAGAGGCTTGTGTTAATCGTTCGATACGAGCCAAAGGATATTTCTTGGAACATATCCAAAAGGTTAATGATTTGATTTTTGAAATACTTGGTATTGAGTTGGATAACGAAGATATTGATACGGAATTAAAAGATGCCCTTCTTTTAGCCTCAGTAGAAAAAGAGACGAAATATAGACTTTTGGAGAGTATTGATAGTAATTTTAATTCTTTATCTTTTTTGAGTGTTAAAAACAATATAGTTGTACAAGGAACTAATCTACCTCTTTCGTCAATAACAGGTGATAATGAGACAGATACTCTAAGTACGGACAGAGATACAAGATCTTTGAGTACAATAGGTAAGAAGTTGAAATCTGCTACTAAAGATAGTCAAGTTACTGACGAAGATGATATAAAGGATATGCAACTTTTTGAGATTTTGCGTTCTTGGCGTAAGGAGGAGGCAAAGGAGAAAAAAATACCTGCTTATTGTATTATTTCGCAAAAAGGTCTTGTTGCACTAACTAATTATAAGCCAAAGACGGAGAAAGAGTTTGTAAAACTGAAAGGATTAGGCAAGAAAACTTTTGATAATTACGGAGAGAAAATCTTGGAGATTATTCAGCAGTACACAGAAAATAACGAATAAGAAAAATGTTCTATTTTCCTTATATGCTATTTTGTAGAGGAAAAATGGGAGACTAAAATATTGTCTTATTACCGTTGTAACTCACTAATTGATAATATCTCAAAAAAGTGCCGTTTTATCAAAATAAACTGGCAGAATATTTGGATAAAGTGGCACTTTGTTCTGATAAACTGGCAGAATATTT
>CAVAII010000110.1:0-10010 GCA_963588535.1 Erysipelotrichaceae bacterium
CAGCGGAATTTTTCATCCACACAGCGGAAAATTTCATCCACACAGCGGAAAATTGTGTGAGGAGAAGGGGGATTAGTAGTAGTTTTGACGGTTACGGAAGTCGTTACGTTTCTCGTATTTTAGGTCTTGTAACATACCTGCCTTAACGTTGATAGTAAAGTTCCAACCCGTACGATAACCAAATGGAACCCAATTGAAACGTATTTCCCAACAATGCAAATCACGATAGAAGTCCAAAGAAGTATAAGTCCAATCCTTGTTAATAAAATCGTAACCGGTGCGGAAACCGACCTTCCAATTGTCTGTAATAGTAATATTGCCGGTTGCCGAAAGGGTAGCAGACTTATTAGTATTATAACCTGCAATGGCAACGATATAAGTACTTAATCGAGAATAATTACCTGTTATGCTCAAATCCCAAGGAACGGAGAAATCCACTACGTCCGGCAAAGTCTCCAAGTTGTTGACAAAAGGCGAATAAGTCATCTCGGTAGGGGAGATATTCTGGTTAGCGGAGGATTTTTGTTTGGAATTAATACTCCAAGATAAAGACAAATTCCACTGAGAGTTCTGTTTGGTAAATAGTTTATGTTCTTCTTTGTAGAGGAATTTGTTGATTATGGTATTATTCTCGTTTAGTACGTATGGGGTGAAGGATGAGGAATAATTGATTACTAACTTTTTGGACAGGGTTGTTCGGGCAGAGAGTCTCAAAGGCTGCCAATTGCAAGTGTCTTTGGTTAGGTCGTAACCGGTGGATATGGCAAAATTCTCTAATAAGACTACTTTTTGAGTGCCTGTTATGGTATCTTTGGATGATTTTACCTTCAATTCCAAAGAGTTGTTGATGGTTAGATTGATTATTCCGCTCTTTGACGAAGGTGGTGAACCGAATGCTCCGTCTTCTGTCTTAGAATAATACACTTTCTCGCCTCTGCCATCTATATAATAGTCGTAGAAACCTAAGGAAGGGGATGAGAAATTAGGCGTAAAGGTGAAAGACATAATAGGGTTGATAACATGGCGTAAGGCTTTGATGAATCCTTTCTTAAAGACGAACATTCCATAGATACGAGTGTTTAATGAGGACGAGAAGTTGGCATCTCTGTTGGCAGTAAAGCCGAATACGGTGTCTTTGTCGATTAAGCCTGTCTCTTGATTGTAGGCTTTGTGGGTGGATTGAATGTACCATCTTTCGGTGTAGTTGATAGAGTTAGTCCATGTTAGGTATTTCATAACTTTGGTGCTTAACTGGATAGGCACATAGTGTTGAATACCGTTTTTCATACGCTTAAAGATATCGTTTCTAAATAGTAGAGAGTCGTAGGTGTCAATAGAGTTGGTTAGACTCATACGATAGGAGAAGGTGATGTCTTCATACCAATGGGATTTGCCTTTTGGGTGTTTGGATTTGAAGGGGTGGAATTGCGTAGAAGACAAGGTAGCAGAAGGTAAGGAGAGGGAGATTTGTTTGGTATTTACATTATAACTCTCGCCTAAGTTAACGGAGAAATTCCATGAGGAACCGAACCTTGTACTAAAAGCAATAGATGAGGTAGTGGTGTTGTTGAAATAGTCGTTTAGGGAGTAAGTGTTTTGATTGTGCTTAGAACTAACCAAATTGACGTTAGCAGAGAACGTTCTATAAGGGTGGGCTTTGCTATCTTGGGTGTGAGACCATTGGATTTTGAAATCTTTTTGAGAAGTGTAGGTATTGGTGTTCTTTAATCCTGAGTGATTCTCTTCGAAACGTACCAAGAAGTTGCCTCTGTATTTGTATCTTTTGGCATAACTACTTTTTACGTTAATAGCGTACGATAGGTTGGTATAGATATCACCTTGCAAAGCCAAGTCTATATAATCGCTGATAGCAAAATAATATCCTAAGTTACGTAGGTAATAACCACGGTTGCTAGCATAACCATAGGTTGGCATTAGTAGACCGCTTTTTTGTTTGTCTGTAAAAGGGAAATAAGAGAATGGAAGACCTACTGGCAGGGAGATACCCATAAGTTGTATACCGATAGGACCTGTTATAATCTTGTCATTGGTTACAATCTCGGCTTTGGAGAAGGTAAAGCCAAAGTGAGGGTTTTCCTCATCGGGGCAAGTAGTAAAGGTACCGTTAGCAACATATAGGGTACTATCGTCTATCTTTTTGATTCTTTCGCCATGCAAGTAGCCTTCTTGTTGAGCGGTAAACATACCTTTTATTATACCTTTGCCGTTGTCTGTGTTGTAGGATAGTTGCTTGCTTTTGTACGAGGTGCCGTTCTCAACAAATATTGGGTATTGACGAAGAGAATCTGGCAAGGTGTCGCATAGTGGCATAGCGTAGAGTATGTTGGAGTCAAGGTTTATGGTGATTTTTCCGCTCGTTAGTTCTATTTTGTCTTGCTTTACGTTACTATTATTGAATAAATATATGTTTTTTTTGTCCAAATCGAAACAAATTGAGTCCGAAGAGGCATAATTTATCCTATTTTTTATCTTATTTGTTCGTGTAATCACTTTTACGGAGTCTTTTGTAAGCAAAGTATCCGAAGAGTGTCGTAAAGTATCCGTTTGTTGAGCATAAACAACTGATGGCTTTGCTATTACAACAGAAAAACAAAGGAGAAAAAAGATGAAAAATAATTCTTTTTTCGACAGAATATGTGCTTTTTTGCTTTTAATCAACCGTTATACAAATTAAAATTATTAATTTTGTAACGAATTTGCAAAGTTAAGTTTTTTTTTACTTATAACAATAAATTAATGGATAAGGGGAGGAAGTTTTTTTTAGTTGTTTGTGCTTTGTGTAGTATCTTAATATTTGGTAAACAGGCATTTGGTCAGGAAAATACTAATGCTAACAAGTTTGATAAAGTTGTTATAGATGCAGGACACGGAGGCAATAAACCCGGTGCAATAGGTAGTAAATACAAAGAAAAAGATATTACTTTGAGTGTTGCTATCAAATTGGGTAAACTAATTAATGAGAACCTTAAGACAGTTAAAGTCTATTACACAAGAGTAATTGATCAAGATGTAGACCTATACAAACGTTCCACAATTGCAAACAAAATCAACGCCGATTTGTTTGTTTCTATCCATTGCAATTCCTCTACTTCTAAGTCCGCAGGTGGTACCGAGACCTACGCTATGGGATTGGGCAAGACGGAGACTAATCTGGAGGTTGCCAAAAAAGAAAACGCCGAAATCCTAACCGAGAACAACGCAATACAGAATTATGAGGGCTTTGACTTCTCTTCTCCCGAGAGTGATATACTTATGTCCTTGTATCAAAACGCTTATTTAAACAATTCTTTGGATTTTGCTGCCAAAGTGCAAGCAGAATACAAGCAAAACGTACCTTTTCGCAATCGTGGAGTACATCAAGCCAATTTTGTAGTCTTATGGAAGGCTGCTATGCCGGCAGTGCTAACCGAGATAGGATTTATCTCCAACACCAAAGAAGAAGAATTTATCGGAAGCGAATATGGTCAGTGGGTTATAGCAGGTTGTATTTTTAGGGCGATTTGTCTGTATCGAAACAAGATAGATAATCTTAACGATAAAATATTATCTTTGCAAGAGTTGATACCCCAAGAAGAGCAAGAGAAAGAAAAGATACGACAAAACAATCTACGTTTGCAACAAGAACTAACAGAAGAAAAACAAAACACATCTTCTTTGAACAATGTTAGCAATGCCGCCCCTACAACACCAAATGCCAAGAATATCACAAGTGACGAAGAGAAAAAGATAACCGATTCTATTCAGAATATTCAAAAATCAGGTTCTGCCCTAATATATAGAATACAATTTATGTCTTCTCCTACATATTTGAACAAAAACACAGACCCTGCCTTTGCATCTTTGGAAGATATATTTGCTTATCAAGACAAAGGGGTGTGGAAATACACAACGGGAATGTTTGCAACTCAAAAAGAAGCCTTACAATATCAAGACAAAGTAAGGAAAAAATACAAAGATGCCTTTGTTGTAGCCTTCTATGATGGGAAAAGAATAAGTATAGCAGAAGCAAATCGCAGACAAAAGAAATAAAAAACAAAACACAGTAAACAAACAAAGCAATGAAAGTAACTAACGAGTTTAAAATAGGCGTAGCGGGATTAATAACCTTAGTAGTATTGTTCGTAGGTATAGAGTTCCTGAAAGGTAATGACTTATTTTCTACCAATACTAAGTATTATGCGATATACAATAGCGTAGAAGGTATGCATGTTAGCAGTTATATCTACATTAATGGTATGAAAGCCGGATATATTAAGGCAATAGAGCCAATGAATAAACAGAACTCCAAGTTCTTAGTAGAGTTATCAGTAGACAAAAAACTACAAATCCCAAAAGATTCTCGTTTGGTACTATTCGATGATGGCTTATTGCAAGGCAAAGCACTGAAAATAGAGGTAGGAAGTAGCACAGAGATGTTACAACGTAAGGATACAATAATGGGATATGCTGAGGTTGGATTGATGGACGCCCTTTCCAAAGAGATTACTCCAATGGTTCAGAATCTATCGTCAGTTATTCTTCGTATAGATACCTTGTCTGCCACTCTTAACAGTACTTTCAACGAGAAGACAAGACAGAATATTCAATCTACAATTCAAAATATAAACTCTGTTTCACAGAAATTAGAGCATATCACCCTTAATGTCGATACTTTGATAGACAAAGACAAAGCAAGACTTGATGGTATTGTTACCAACATAGAGAGTATTACCAAGAACGTCCTAAGTATTACCGATAGTATAGACGCCAATAAGATAAAATCAACGCTTAATGAGGTAAATGCTTCTTTGAATAGTTTGAGTAGTAGTCTAAAGAAAATCGAGAGCGGAAAAGGCAACTTAGGTCAAATGCTTAATGACGAGCAGTTGTATAATAACCTAACAAAGAGTGCAGAAAATCTTAATCTTTTGATAGAAGATATAAAGAAGAATCCTAAAAAATACATTAGTATCAAGTTACTATAAAAGGATTAATCAAAGGGATTCACCAATCCTTAATAATTAGTTAACGGTGTCCGATAAAGATAGAAAGAGGAATAAAAACCTTAAACAAATATCTTTATCGGACACAATAGATTAAGTATTCGCTGGAATAATATCAGAAGTTATCAAAATAATATTTGATTTCGTCCGAATAATATTTGATTTTATTTGGATAATATTTGATTTTATTTTAGCAAAGTTAGTCTTTGGATTATAAGTTATAGTACTTGCCTTGATAGGTATTGCGGGCGATTAACTCATTTTCTATATGCTGAACAATTTGTTCGTTACGAATCTTACCCCAGGAAGGACCGATATTATAACGTGGTGGAACTTCGGCAGCAAATCTCTCTATAACGATATTAGGATTGAGTCTTTCAATGAAATGAATTATAAAATCGACATATTCGTTAAAAGAAAAGAAATTATATTCTGTTTTATGGTTTAGATAATCGTCTTTCATGGTCGTATTATCTAAGATCTGCAATTGATGAAACTTTATTAAATCAATAGGCAAAGAGGATATTATCTCGGCTTCCCCTATCATCTCCTCCTTTGTTTCTCCTGGTAGACCAAAGATTAGGTGCCCGCCAACATGTAAGCCACGTTGCTTAGTCTCTTCTATTGCTCTAACGGTACAATCAAAGTTATGCCCACGATTAACCCTCAAAAGCGTCTTATCATAACAACTCTCTATTCCATACTCTACAACTACATAATATTTTTCACTCAAAGCCTGCAAATAATCTAACTTCTCATTATCCACACAATCAGGTCGAGTGCCAATAACCAAACCTATGATATTATCAAAAGCAAGTGCTTGTTCGTACTTACTTTTCAAGTTCTCCAAACTATCATACGTATTAGAATATGCTTGAAAGTAGGCTAAATACTTACAACTCTTTTTGTAGCGGAAAGCATGGAATTTCTGCCCTTCTATTATCTGTTGAGTAATCGTATCATACCTTCTGCAATAAGAAGGGTTAAAGGCGTTGTTATTGCAAAATGTGCAACCATTATAAGATAATCTCCCGTCTCTATTAGGACAAGTAAAACCGCCATCGATGGTTAGTTTCTGCACTCTACCACCGAACATTTTTTTCATATAATTGGAATAAGCATTATAAGGCCTTTCGGTATTCCAAGCAAACATCTTACTCATTTTTTTCTTTGGCAGAATATCTTAATAAGGAGACAATATGAATAGTCTTAAGGTCGATTTTGTGTTTGGTGATATAATTCTGCAATTTCATCAAACAAGTTGCGTCCGTACTTGTTATATATTCAGCACCTAAGGAAAGAGCGTACTCAACTTTGCGTTTGGCTAACTCATCGCTTACTACCTTGTTGAAAACGTCCATATTAGAACCATAACCACAGCAAGTATTGTTGCATTCTTTGTTAACCAATTCCAAGCCTTTGACTTTGGAGAGAATTAATCTTGTTTCTTGTTCCAAATTATACTCATTAATAGATTGACAATTGTTATGCAAGAAAACTTTGAAAGGAAACTCTGCCCCAATTTCGCACGAAGGATTAATAGTATAGATAAACTCCGTAATATCCATTATTCTCTCCGAAAGAGATCTATGTGCGTTGTGATTAGAAGTATTATAGAATAGATTAGCACACTTAGTCTTTATATAACCTATACATTTCGTTCCACAACCAACCACAATATTTGTTCCCTTAAAGTCTTCTATGAATTTTTCGCCTACCTTCTTTTCCTCAGCCCATAGACCATTATCATAGAGAATCCTTCCGCAACAAGTTTGATTATCATTGTAGTTAGTATCAAAACCAAGACTCTCCACCAAGTCAATTAAATCGAAGGCGATTTGTGGATAAAACTGATCAACACAACATGGGACAAATATATCTACTTGCTTTTTCATTATAAATAGTGTGCTTTTTGAAAAATGTTCGGCAAAATTACTACTTTTTTTAGAAAAATGTGTAATTTTGCACACTAAAACAACAAAAATATGCATAATTCAGGATTAATACAAGGTATTTTTTTTGCAGGATTTATAATATTGATTGTAGTCTTGCTTATAATGGATTTGGGAGTATTTGAGAAAAAAGACAAAGTCGTTACTTTCAAACGAGCATTAGTTACAACGTTGATATGGATAGGTTTGGCAGTAGTGTTCGGTCTTGTGATAAGGTTCTTTGGTGAGCAGATGCACGGCGTAGAAGACCAACAATCTCTCTCGGAAATAGTACACGCCTATCATGGTAAGACACTGTCGAGCAAAATAGACGCAATGCCGTACGAAGAAGCCCTAAACGAGTATCGAAGACAGAGTACATTAGAATATTTTACGGGTTATCTAATAGAATATTCGTTGAGTATAGACAATATATTTGTAATGATATTGATATTCTCTTCCTTTGCTATACCACCATTATACTACAAACGAGTACTAATGTGGGGAATCTTAGGGGCAATGGTTATGAGATTTGTATTTATATTTGTTGCCGGAGCGTTGATATCTAAATATGAGTGGGTGTTAGTTATCTTTGGAGTATTCTTGCTCTACTCGGCTATAAAAATGTTTCTTGAACGCAATAAACAAGAAAAGATTCACCCAGAGAATAATCCTATCGTAAGATTATCCTCCAAACTATTCCCAGTAACAAACGAAATAACAGACCATTCATTTGTTAAGAAAATAGATGGCAAACGTTTTATTACACCATTACTGCTTTGTTTGGTAGCAATAGAATTTACCGATGTCTTGTTTGCCGTTGATAGTATTCCTGCTATATTCTCGGTTACCAAAGACCCTTATATAGTATTCTTCTCTAATATCTTTGCTATATTAGGTTTGCGTTCGCTATTCTTCCTAATTAGTAGTATAATAAAGATGTTTAGATTCTTAAAAGTTGGTCTAAGTGTCTTACTATTATTTATAGGCGTTAAGATGATAATAGAATGGGAACCAATAGGTATAGATATCCCTATCGTGCTTTCATTGTTGATAATATTAGGTATATTATTAGTAAGTATATTGTTGTCTATTGCCTTGCCAGAGAAAAAGAAAACTGTATAGGTAAGACAATACAAGACAATAACAAAAAGAACAAAGAGATTGTTATCGTTGCACGCTAAGGATTTGATATATTATATTCTATTAATAGTAGTTATACTTCTTTTGAGTATAGTTGCTTGTGCGTTTGGTTCGGTAGATATCTTGTCTTTGAGCGAAACGGACAAATATATATTATACAATATCCGTCTACCAAGAGTCCTTATGTGCTTGATTACAGGCAGTACCTTGTCGGTATGTGGTTGTGCTTATCAGGCAGTATTCAAAAATCCATTATCCGACCCTTATATTCTCGGAGTATCTTCAGGGGCAAGTTTGGGAGCAGCGTTGGCTATCGTCTTTGGAATAGATTTCTTGTTATTAGGCGTTACCCTTTCGGCATTCATTACTGCTCTTCTAACAGTATTTGTTATAATGAGACTATCTCGTGTCGGCAATCGTATGCATACAACAACCTTGCTTTTGGCAGGAATATCTATGAATTTCCTAATATCTGCCCTAATATCCATAATAGTATTTGTCGATAAGGAAGATATGGAGAAAATATACTTCTGGACAATGGGCTCTTTTAGTGGTATTAACTACAAAGACATCTTAATAACCTTCTGCGTCTCCTTAGTTGGTATCGTAGTTATTAGTCTTTATGCCAAAAGGTTGAATATTCTGCTTATGGGAGATATACAAGCCACTTCCTTAGGAATAAACGTAGAGAAAACCAAACGTACAATACTTATCATAAGCACCCTAATGACTGCTGCCGTAGTTAGTCAAACGGGTGTAATAGGTTTTGTCGGTTTGGTGGTGCCACATATTGTTCGCCTATTAGTAGGAAGTGATAACAGAAGGATTATTCCTTTCTCCCTCTTGGGTGGTATGATTTTTATGCTTTTAGCAGATATTATAGCACGCAATATCGCCGCTCCGAGTGAGTTACCTATTGGTTGCATAACATCGTTAATAGGTGCACCATTCTTTATCTATCTACTCTACAACGCAAAAAAGAAACTACACTTCTAAACTATGAATATTATATCTACAAAAAATATTACATACAAAGTAAAAGACAAGACGATACTTTCCGATATCAACCTGTCTATTCCGCAAGGTAGTTTTACAAGTATAGTAGGTATGAACGGAAGTGGTAAGACTACTCTTTTGAATCTTATCGCTAATATCATAAAGGCAACAAAGGGCGAGATATTAATCAAAAACAAAGATATCAACTCATACTCCGTAAGGGAGTTAGCACAAAATGTTTCGTACTTATTCCAAAACAATGAAGTAGATTTTGACTTTTCTGCCCTGCAAATTGTTATGATGGGAAGGACTCCTTATCAAAAACTATTATCTACCGAAACTCCGCAAGATTATTCTATCTGCCAAAAAGCAATGCAAGAGACTAATACATGGCATCTGCGTAATAGACTAATTAATTCTCTTTCTGGTGGAGAGAGACAACGAGTCTTTATAGCCCGATCACTTGCCCAAAACACAGATATAATATTATTGGACGAGCCTATTGCTAATCTTGACCTAAAACATCAAATAGAGATAATGAAACTATTGAAAGATATTCAAACCAAAGAGAATACCACAATATTAATAGTACTGCACGACTTGTCTTTGGCTTTGAAATATTCCGATTATGTACTTGCCCTGAAAGATGGACAAATGCGTTTCTTCGATACTGCCTCTAAGGTACTTAATAAACAAAATATCAATTCATTATTTGAGATTAACGCCGAGATAATACAAGACAACAACATTATTATTAAAGACTAAGAACCGACTTTGGTTATTCTTCGAAAAGATAATGAACAAAAACGGTTAGGAGCTGAAAATATTTTTGTATTTTTGCAAAGTGGTTGTTGAGATTCTATTCTTATAGGAAAAAAACAAGGAATAGATTTATTTTTGATAACTAATAAATTTACAGAATACTAAAATGAAAAAA
>CAVAII010000111.1:0-4750 GCA_963588535.1 Erysipelotrichaceae bacterium
TTTTCTACCAAAAAAATCCCATTTTTTTACTCAAAAAATCCCATTTTTTCACTCATAATATCACAAGTGGCAACGATGAATTGAGTATTTGCAAAAATATTCTCGGAAGTTATCAAATTATTCTCGGAAGTTATCAGGATAATATCGGAAGTTATTGGAATATTGTCGGAAGTTGTCAAGATGATATCAGAAGTCGTATGGTTGTTTTCAAAAGATGGAAAAATATTTTTATGGGTAAAGAAATTATTTCAATGAGTAAAGAAATTGTTTCAATGAGTAAAGAAATTATTTCAATGAGTAAAGAAATTGTTTCAATGAGTAAAGAAAATATTTTCAAGACGGATGAAAATATTTTCAAAATATATCGCATAGAAAGCAAAAATTGATGAGCGAAAATTAAGCGTTGTTTCCGTGTGATTATACAGTATTTACGCAATATTTTGTAGGATTTTTTTCTTTTCACTATTCAAACATAATTACAATTATGTAAACTAAAATAAAAAAGAAAACTACTCCATTAGTTGTGGATTATGTTGAATGGATTGTTGATTATGTTGAATGGATTGTTGATTATGGTAAATGGATTATGAGTTATGGTAAATGGATTGAGGATTATGATGCTGTGAGAGAAAAGAAAAAAAATGTGAAGGGAAAGAAAAAAGTAGATTACTCTCCAACTGAGGAAAATAATCTACTTAATATTATAAGATTACAAAATGGTTCTATTTTGTTGTTAGTTGTTTCAACTTCGTATCGTATGCAACGAACTTTTGTTGGTATGCTTTCTTAGTCTCGGCGTTAACATCTGTTCTTGCATTGAAGATAGAATAAATCAAACGCAACTGATTCAAAGATTCTAAGTCGGTGTCTTTCATTTGTAATGCGTTCTCATAGCAAGGAATTGCTTTCTCGTAGAGAGCATAAACCTCTTTCATCTTGTTATCGTACTCAGTAACGTTCTCTAATGGAATAGCGTCTGCTACTTTGTGCTCTCTAAGACCAACATTGAAGAACATCTTGCCCATTCCTTTGTATACATCGATTTGGTTCTTGTTGATTGACAAAGATTTGTTATAATACTCAGTTGCTTTGGTCATATCCCCCATCTCTCCGTAGATTCTACCAACACCATTCAACATATCGGTATTTTGACCTACCTTCTGCTCCATCTCTTGTAACAATTTGTTAGCCTCAGTCTTATTGTTAGCCCATAAATAAGCGGAAATCAATTCAGTAGTTAGGATTGTATTAGCACCAGTTGTATCGTTAGCAGTCATTCTTACGCCTTTTTTCAAAGCATTTAATGCCTTAGTAGTATCATTTGCCTCTTTGTTAGCAGCATAAATCTTTACATAGACGTCAGGACGTTTGGTATTGTTCTTAGCCATTGTTCTGTAGATCTCAAGTTCCTTTTGGGTATTCTTAAGCATACGATAACAATCTGCTTGATAATACGATGCGTTGTCCAAAACATCATCGTAATGACAATATTTTGCTAACTCTATAACTTTGTCCCATTTCTGAGCAGCAACTTGATAGTCTGTTGCTTTGTTATAGAACTCGCCTGCGTAATATGCTTCAACGCCACAAAGATATTTCAAACCGTCCATAGCCATCTTTGTATATTCATGACTATTTTCTTTTTGTTCCATCTCGATAGCCTTCATTAAGTACTCTACTCCTTGATGGCAAATAGTTTCTATTGGTTCTTCGATTTGCTTTAATTGTTTTTTAACTGTTTTAGATGGGTTGTCGTTAAAACTTTGCTCAACTATCTGTGCGTAAATCAAACCAGCGTAAGCAAAAGTCTTGGAATCATCCTTAGTTTTTTCGTGAACCAAAGCGTCATCGATGTTCTTTTTTGCGTATGCTAAACGTTCATTCTTCATGTCCGAATAAGCACTCTGAACTTTCATGTCTTGAGCCAAAACTCCTGTAAAACTTGCCAATAATAAGGCGATTACAACTATGCTTTTTTTCATGATATTATAACTTTAACGGTTATTACTTAATTTTCTTTTCTTTTTTCTCTGACTATTCCTTATTTGGTATAATCTTTTTGTGTGTTATGTTATTTATTCTTTATTGCTATTCTAATGTCTTGACACTCCCCTATTTATTCTTCGGTATTTGTCTCTGTGCTATTACTCTCGTTCTCCGTAAGGTCAGCAGTTGGTTCTGCATTATCATTATTTATAGTCTCAGACTCTACTTCCTCTGGCTCCTCTTCGTGTTGTACTTTGGCGATTGAAGCAATACAATCCTTAGATTTCAAATTAATCAACTTAACGCCTTGAGTTGCTCTACCCATTACTCTTAATGTATTAACAGCCAAACGTATAGTAATACCAGAACGATTCATTATCATTAGATCGTCTTCGTCTGTTACATCTTTTAGAGCAATTAGTTTGCCAGTCTTATCGGTAATATTGATAGTCTTAACACCTTTTGTACCACGATTAGTCTTACGGTATTCATCACTATCACTTCTCTTGCCGTAACCATTCTCCGATACAACCATTATATTCTTTGTCATATCGTTAAGGCAAACCATACCGATAACTTCGTCTTCGTCCGAAGTAAGTGTAGCACCTTTTACACCAGTTGCACCTCTTCCCATAGGACGAATAAGAGTCTCGTCAAAACGAATACATCTTCCTTCTTTGGTACCTATGTAGATTTCGCTATTGCCATTAGTTAGTTGAGCCTCAAGTAATTCGTCGTCCTCTTTTATATTTACGGCGATAATACCTTTAGTTCTTGGGTGAGAATATGCTTCTAAGGAGGTCTTTTTGATTATTCCTTTCTTGGTACAAAGTATAACCATCATCTTCTCTACATATTCTTGATTCTTTAAGTCTTTTGTGTTGATGAAAGTTTGAATAGTCTCGCCCTCCTCTATTTGTATCATATTTTGGATTGCACGACCCTTAGAAGTTTTGTTACCTTCTGGGATTTCATATACTCTCATCCAATAGACCTTACCTTTGTTGGTAAAAATCAATAGATAATCGTGTGTCGAGGCTGTATATATATGTTCGATAAAGTCTCCGTCTCTTGTATGCGAACCTTTACTTCCCATACCACCTCTATTCTGTGTCTTGTATTCTGCCAAAGATGTTCTCTTGATATAACCTAAGTGAGAAACAGATATAACAACGTCCTCGTTAGGTATCATATCCTCTATAACAAAGTCTTTGGATGAGTACTCAATCTCACTTAAACGTTTGTCACCATATTTAGCCTTGATAGCCAAAAGTTCATCTTTTATAACTTGCATTAATACGTTTATATCGGATAGTATATCTTGACAACGTTTGATAAACTCTCCTAACTTAGTATGTTCTTCTTCGAGTTTGTTTCTTTCCAATCCTGTCAACTGACGCAAACGCATATCGACAATAGCAGAAGCCTGTATCTCGGAAAAGTCCCATCTCTCGATAATAGTATCTTTTGCCATCTGAACTGTTTGAGAAGAACGGATAACGTTTATTATCTCGTCTATAATATCTAAGGCTTTTAACAGACCTTCAACAATATGCTGACGCTCTTGTGCCTTCTTTAACTCATAACGAGTTCTTCTCTCAACAACTTCTTTTCTATGATCAACAAAGACTACGATTATGTCTTTAAGGTTAAGTAATTTTGGTTTGCCATTAACTAAGGCAATATTATTAACAGAAAACGAAGACTGCAATTCTGTATATTGATATAGTTTGTTAAGCACTACCCTTGCAATTGCGTCTTTTTTTAGTTTGTATACTATACGTATTCCGTCCTTATTACTTTCGTCCTTTATATCTGTTATACCTTCTATTTTCTTATCATTAACCAATTGTGCTTGGTGTTTGATCATATCACTCTTGCATATCTCGTAAGGAATAGAAGTTACTACTATTTGTTGCTTATCTGTTTTCTCGTCATGCTCTATTGCTGCGTGTGCACGGATTACTATCCTACCTCTACCAGTATGATAAGCCTCTTTGACACCATCATAACCGTAGATTACACCTCCTGTAGGGAAATCAGGGGCTTTAATATATTGCATCAACTCATCAACAGTTATATCATTATTATCTATATATGCAACAATACCATCAATAGATTCGGATAGATTATGCGGAGCCATATTGGTAGCCATACCAACCGCAATACCATTAGAACCATTAATTAATAGGTTAGGTATCTTTGTTGGCAAAACAACAGGCTCTTGTAAGGAATCATCAAAATTGTTTTGAAAATCTACTGTGTCTTTGTCTATATCCATTAACAATTCCGAAGCAATCTTAGACATCTTTGCCTCGGTGTAACGCATAGCAGCAGGTGGATCATTATCTATAGAACCAAAGTTACCTTGTCCGTCAATCAAAGGATATCTTAATGCCCATTTTTGTGCTAAACGTACCATAGCACCATAAACAGAAGAATCTCCATGTGGATGGTATTTACCTAATACTTCTCCCACGATTCTAGCAGACTTCTTTGTCTTGGTATTGTAAGTCATACCCATATCGCCCATTGCGTACATGATTCTACGATGTACAGGCTTCATACCGTCTCTTGCATCTGGCAAAGCCCTTGCTACAATCACGCTCATCGCATAGTCGATAAAGGACTGCTTCATTTGCGTTTCTATATCTACTCGTTGTATTCTCTCGTTCTCTTCCATATTCAACTAAAATAATGTGCAAAAATACTCAAAAAAAATGAGTTGACAATAAATTTTAAGCAAAAATTTCAAAAAAACACC
>CAVAII010000112.1:0-5437 GCA_963588535.1 Erysipelotrichaceae bacterium
TTTTGGTATGGGTTTTATGTATTCTCATGCAGGCTTGTCGCCAATAGATTATAAAAATGCTAATAGTTTTTCGGGTGTTGAACAAGTTAGTTTAGGTTTGGTAAAGAAAAATATTGGTGGATTGTATCTTGATATAGGTGGGGTATATAGCAATGTGATGAGATACAATAACGACCTAAGTGAGGAAATCCGTTTAACTAATGTAGGATTGAGTATATCTAATGTTAGCAATCTTAGCGAGCATACATATATTGATGTTCGTGCTGGCGTAGGACTTACTTTCTTAGACAATAAGGTTTATTGCTTAGATAACGAGTATGAGATAGATAATAAGATGGGAAGTTATTTCAGACTCAATTTGTCTCCAATGTATAAGATTTCTAAATTCTTGGAGTGTGGATTTAGGTTTGAAAACATTTTAGGGAGAACTAAAGACTGGGATTACCCACAAGAATTAAATGATTATCTAAGGAAAGCGGACTTTAACTTTTGGGGAGCAGTAAGTGCATCAATTGTTGTAAAAGCAGTCTTTTAAGAATAAGTAAGATTAAGGGTAAAATAAAAAAAGAGTTGTAAGAAATGATTACAACTCTTTTTTTGTTAGAAGATTATTTGGTTTTTGGTGTTAAATCTTTTATCACATCTCCGTGATCTTTGATTATCATACGATACCATTCGTCTGGGTATCTTGGTTGTTCTGGGAAGACGCAGTCTCCTTTGCGATAACCAGTCTCGATGAATTTGCCGTCTTTCTCTTTCTTGATATTACCATCTACATATTTCACTAACAAGAAATTGTAAAGGTCGCTCCAAGCGTTGAAAGTCTGATCGCCTTTGGCAACAGAGAAATCGGTTAGAAGTTTGCACATCTGTTCAACGTCGTCTAAGTTTTTGATTTGGTTATCAAGTTGTGCTACCTCATTAATAAAGGTATTCTCTAAATTAGTTTGAACCTTTTGAATATCTTTTATCATATCTATCCAACGAGTGTAAGCATAGTTAGATACTTGATTAAATTTCCAGAAAGCAGAAGTAGGAGAGTACTCTACCATAGATCCATTACCTTCCTCAAAACAATGAGGCACTTTGCTAATAGAACCGAACATAGGGGTGTAGACAGTAGTATAAGTATCATCTACGCCGAACCATAAGATACCTTTTGCTTTGGCAGGCATCCAACTTCTTGTCTGACCGACAAAAGAGAAGCCTGTTTGTTGAGTTGAGGTTGCTCTTTCGTGTACGTATGCTTGTCCGTCTATCTCCCAATTCATAGGACGCCAACGATAAGGACATTTGAAAGGACCAGCACCTAAGTCTTTGCTCATATCCATAGCCGTTCCTTGATAGTAGTCTCTCATTAAGTCCATAACATCTTTTACAGATAACTTGTTATCAGGTTTAATCCACAAAGGCATTCTCTCTACTTTGGCTTGGTTAAGGGTCTTGCCCATAGCGTAGTCTTCGTATTTCTTCATAGAGGAATTAACTCTGTTGAACATAGCATATACTCTGGCATCGCAACCACGAACTCCGCTAAATGTAAGAGGGTTATAGGTATCAGAGAAAGAGAACTCTTCGTCTTTACCGCTAAACCAACCTTTTTCTCTTGCAAACGTGATAACGTCATTAGAGTAGATAGTTGTTATGTTCTTATCGGAGAAGAATTTCTTAATGTTCTTGTAAGATACAGCCGTCTTATCTTTCTTTTCTAATGGGAAAGTAGTGATACGTGCTTGGTTAGCATGACCAGATACATAGCCATCAGGAACCATTCTTGCTACCCAAACAGCACCTTTATTACCTTTACCTTTGCCGATAAGTTCCATAATCCAAACTTCATCGCCGTCAGCAATAGATAGACTCTCGCCTTCGGAAGCATATCCGTAAGTATCCATAAAGTCTGCGATTTGTTTGATAGCCTCACGAGCGGTCTTACATCTTTGTAGGGTTAGATAGATAATAGAACCGTAGTCGATACCATTACCTAGGTCCCAACATTCTTCTCTTCCGCCATACGTTGTCTCGCCTATAACCAAACCCCATTCGTTCATATTACCAACCGTTGTGTAGGTTTGAGCAACTTGAGGGATTTTGATAAGTGGTTTGCCGGTATCCCATTCTATTATTTGTATCATCGTCCCTTCTGGGTATAGAGCTGCACGCTTATAATACAATTCTCCATAAAGTGTATGAGAATCTGCAGCGTAGGTTATCATTGTGGATCCGTCTTTGGTTGATCCCTTAGTGAACAAAAAGTTCGTACAAGCCTCTGCTATTGTTCCCATAAGCAAACAAACAGCAAAGAATGTACTTATCAAAATACTCTTTTTTCTCATTGTGATTTGTTGTTTTTATATTATTTATTCTTAATTAGTCTATCTTATCTATTTAGCAAACTAATGTACCTATCTCTTCGCCCGAGACTACTTTCTGCAAGTTGCCTTGTTTATTCATATCAAAGACATAGATTGGTAGTTTGTTTTCTTGACAAAGGGCAAAGGCTGTTAAGTCCATTACTTTGAGTTTTTTGTTTAGGGCTTCGTCGAAAGAAAGTGTTTGATATTTCTTTGCCGTTGGGTCTTTCTCTGGGTCGGCAGTATAGACGCCATCTACTCTTGTGCCTTTAAGGATAATATCTGCCTTGATCTCTATTGCTCTTAGGGTAGAAGCGGTATCGGTAGTAAAGAAAGGATTACCAGTGCCACCACCTATTATAACTACTTTGTTATTCTCCAAAGCCTCTATTGCACGTCTGCGAGAGAACGCCGTTACAATAGGTTCTATCGTTAGTCCGCCGAGAAGCAAAGTACTAACAGACTGTTTCTCTAATTCACCTTGCAAAGCCAAAGAGTTAATCATTGTAGCAAGCATTCCCATATAATCGCCTTGTACTCTGTCCATTCCTTTGGCAGAACCTTGTAAGCCACGATATATATTGCCGCCGCCAATAACTATGGCAACCTGTACTCCTTGTTCGTGTACTTGTTTAATCTCGTTAACATACATCTCCAACATCTGTGGAGAGATACCGTAGGCTTGATTTCCCATTAGACTTTCACCAGAAAGTTTTAGTAGTATTCTTTTGTATTTCATATTCTTTTCTGTATTTGAAGTGCAAAGTTAGACAATTTATTTACAATATCCAAAAGAAATCTAATATTAAGCAAAGAAATTATCAATTTTTTCTGCCTTCCACTCTCCGTCGAAGTAGTATAATTCTTTGCAGTGTAATTCTTTTAGACAATCAAGTGTTTCTTTGTAGTATCCGTCCGATTCCTCTGCTTTATGGCAATCTGTGCTAATAGTTAGAGGTACGTTCTTTTCGATTAGGTACTTTAACCAAAAGGTAGAAGGGTAGAAGTCATCGTTTCTTTTCTTATATATACCACGAGTATTCACCTCGACAATAGTATTATACTTTATAACCACATCAAAAAGATTATAGACAAGTTCTTTGTACCAATTTTCCTCTTCCTTAAAGTATCTATCTTTGTTGTGCATTACTATTTTGTCACAATGCCCTAAGATATCGGGACGGTTTGTTTCTATCATCTCCATTTGCTGATTATAAAAACAAGTAACTCCACGTTTGATATCTTGCTTAAATACCTCTCTTAAACCATAGTCGTAAGACTCTTGTTTGCTACCATCGATAAACCAAGTCTGCTTTTCGTTATTATGTTCCTTAACTTGATGAACACTACCGATAAAATAATCTAATTTATACACTTCGTGTGCTTTGTACTCCAAGTCCTCGACTATATCAGTTATATAATCCATCTCCAAAGAGAGAAACAATTTAATCTTATTGCTATACTTATCTTTTAGGCGGTAGAACTCATCTTTATACGCCTTTACGTCCGAATTAGCCAAGGCGAAAGGGTCATCGTCTGGCACGGGAGCGTGAGAGGATATCCCAAAATGCGTAAAACGTCTCTCAATAGCCGAGAGAACCATCTCCTCCATAGTACTCTTGCCGTCGCAAAAGGTATTATGTGAGTGGTAGTTAGTTTTTATTTTCATCTTTGTTGCTAATTATCTTGTAGAGTTTATCATTGCGACGAACTAATTCCGAAGTTGGCATCGAGAACAATTGTCCTTTCTCTACCTTTTCGACGTTTTTCAAATCAAATCTCAATTCCCTTACCTTATCTTCATAGACTCCTGTCGTAGGTCCGATAATATATATATCGTCATTTATGCTTAACTCTCCTGTCTCTAATTTTATCTCCGCAACGCCTATATTTTTGAAATAATTTGTTACCGTTCCAACAAATATCTTAGTCGTTGTTGCTTGCGAACCGTATTTCTGACTCCATTCTCCTATTCTTTGTCCTAAATAATAGCCGTCCCAAAAGCCACGATTATATACTTTGCCCAAGTCCTCGTTAAGTTTAGTCTTCAAATCCTCGTTCCAAGTGCCGTCCAAGTAGGCTTTTAAGGCTGTTTTGTAACAACGTGTTACGACCTTAACATATTCTGGCGAACGTCCTCTACCCTCAATCTTAAAGACACGAACTCCTGCATCGATAATCTTGTCTAAGAAGTCTATTGTCTTCAAATCCTTCGGACTCATTATATATTGATTGTCAATAACCAACTCCGTACCGCCGTCAGTGTCGAAAACTCTATACGGACGTCTGCAAAATTGTAGACAAGCACCACGATTAGCACTCATATTGGCGTTATCCAAAGACAGATAGCATTTACCCGATATCGCCATACACAAAGCACCATGCACAAAACACTCTATTCTAAGCCTTTTACCGCTTTTGCCGAGCAGGTTCTCCTTCTCTATTCTCTGTGTTATCGCTTTTACTTTCTCCAAACTCAATTCCCTTGCCGTTACGATAACATCTGCAAACTTGGAATAATATTTTACTGCCTCGAAATTAGTTATATTACACTGTGTTGAGAGATGAATCTCCATACCCACTTGGTTAGCGTACGCAATAACAGACATATCTGAAGCGATAATCGCACTAACGCCACATTGTTTGGCAGTATCGACAACGGAGTGCATATATTCTATTTCCTCGTCATAGATAACGGTATTGAGTGTAAGATAAGTTTTTATATTATTTTCTTTGGCGATAGCGGTTATTTGTTTTAGGTCTTCGAGATCGAAATTATTAGCCGAATGTGAACGCATATTCAATTGTCCTACACCGAAATAGACGCTATCTGCCCCACCTTCTATCGCAGCCATTAGCGAGGGGTAACTACCAACGGGGGACATTATTTCAAAGTCTTCTAATTTCATAGCAAAATACGTAAATTTTGATTTGCAAAAATACAAAAAACTCTTCACACAACGAAATTCTTAACCGCCTTCTCGTCTTTACTCTTACACCTTCCGACTTTTTAACACGACAGTTAGATAATATCGGAATAATATTAGATATTATCCAAATATTCTTTGATAATATTCAAATAT
>CAVAII010000113.1:0-12289 GCA_963588535.1 Erysipelotrichaceae bacterium
AGCAACTTATCCAAGAGAGCGTAAAAGACGAAGAGCAGGAAAAATCTCAAATCAAAGAAAAACTTGATACTGATTTGGACATATCAGTCAATGATAAGCAGAAATATTATAACAGAATAGAGGAATTAGACAAGAAAATCTATGCTACTACGCAGGATATCCTTAACAAAATCTTGCCTGAGGCTTTTGCTGTTATGAAACAAACTGCAAGACTTTTCTTCGAGAATGGCGAGGTAGTCGTAACGGCAACAGATTTCGATAGACACCTTGCAACTACTCAAGATGCTATACGTATAGACGGCGACAAGGCTTATTACAAAAACGAATGGATGGCAGGCGGTAGCATGATTCATTGGGATATGGTTCATTACGATGTCCAACTAATCGGTGGTGTTGTCCTTCATCAAGGTAAGATAGCCGAGATGGCTACTGGAGAAGGTAAGACCTTAGTGGCTACACTACCTATCTATCTTAACGCTTTGCCTGGTAAGGGAGTGCATGTTGTTACGGTCAATGATTACTTAGCCAAGAGAGACTCCGAATGGATGGGTAGATTGTTCGAATTCCATGGTCTTAGCGTAGATTGTATCGACAAACATGAGCCTAATAGCGAAGAGAGACGCAATGCTTACAACTGCGATATTACGTATGGTACCAACAACGAGTTTGGTTTTGACTATCTAAGAGATAATATGTGTAATAATGTCAATGAGATAGTACAGAGAGTTCATAACTACGCCATTGTCGATGAGGTAGACTCCGTCTTGATTGACGATGCTCGTACGCCTTTGATTATATCTGGTCCTACTCCTAAGGGAGAAGATCAAGAGTTTGATAAGTTCTGCCCTATTATCGAGAAACTATATAATGTACAGCGTGCAGAGGTTACCAAGATTATCGCCGAGGCAAGAACAATCTTAGAGACACCTAACCGAGATGCCAAACAAGAGGCAGAAGGTGGTAAGTTATTGCTTAGAGCACACCACGGATTACCAAAGAATAAAGCACTTATCAAGTTGTTGTCCGAGCCAGGTATGAAGTCTTTGATGTTAAAGACAGAGAACTTCTACATGCAAGACCAAAACAAAGAGATGCACGTTGTAGACGATGACCTATACTTTGTTATCCAAGAACAGCAGAACACAATAGAACTAACCGAGAAAGGTATGGATTTCTTGTCCAAGATAGGAGAAGATCCAAAATTCTATACTTTACCAGATGTAGGATCGTTGCTTGCAGACCTTGACCACGAAGACCTAACACCAGAACAGAAAGCACAAAAGAAAGACGAGATAATGCAGAACTTCGCCGTTCAAAGCGATAGAGTGCATACTATTAACCAACTTTTGAAGGCTTACGCTTTGTTCGAAAACAATGTTGAATACGTTGTTATCAACAACGAAGTAAAAATCGTAGACGAACAAACAGGTCGTATCATGGAAGGCAGACGTTACTCTGACGGATTGCACCAAGCCATAGAGGCAAAAGAGAAAGTCAAAGTTCAAGCCGCAACTCAGACCTACGCTACGATAACCTTACAGAACTATTTCCGTATGTACAAGAAACTTGCCGGTATGACAGGTACTGCAGAGACCGAAGCAGGCGAGTTTTGGAATATCTACAAATTAGATGTTGTAACCATACCAACCAATCGTCCTGTTATACGTATAGACCATGAGGACTTAGTATACAAGACTAAGAGAGAAAAGTTTGCAGCCGTTATCCAAGAAGTAGAAGAATTGCGTAATCAAGGACGTCCTGTATTGATAGGTACGGTAGATGTGGAGACATCAGAGTTATTAAGCAAGATGCTAAAACTAAGACGTATCCCTCACCAAGTTCTTAACGCTAAACTTCACCAAAAAGAAGCCGAGATCGTTGCCGGTGCAGGTAAAGCAGGTACCGTTACTATTGCTACCAATATGGCAGGTCGTGGTACGGATATCAAGTTAGGCGAAGGCGTTAGAGAAGCAGGCGGTTTGGCTATCATTGGTACCGAAAGACATGAGTCCAGACGTGTGGATAGACAGTTACGTGGTCGTGCCGGTAGACAAGGAGACCCAGGTTCTTCACAGTTCTTTGTTTCTTTGGAAGACAAACTTATGCGTCTATTTGGCTCTGAGCGTATGGTTAAGATGATGGATAGATTAGGTATCAAAGAAGGTGAAGTTATCCAACATCCTATGATTACTAAGTCTATCGAAAGAGCACAGAAGAAAGTAGAAGAGAATAACTTTGGTATAAGAAAACGTTTGTTGGAATACGATGACGTTATGAACAACCAACGTACTGTTATCTATACCAAACGTCATAATGCTTTGTATGGAGACAAACTTTCGATTGATATCTCTGATATGATGTACGATTGTGCCTCTGTCCTTGTAGATCATAGCGAAGAGTATGCTGACTTGCAAATGGGATTTATGCGTACTTGCGGTTATGAATTACCTATCGACGAAGAGACTTTCAACCATGCTAAACGTTCGGATATCAAATCTAAGATATTCGACAGTATGTACGCTTACTACAAAGATCGTATGGATAAGATTGCTTTCTTAGCCTTTCCATTTGTTAAGAACTTAGTAGAGAGCAACGCCACAAGATACGAGAATGTTGCCTTCCCTATTACCGATGGTATACGTACTTTGAATACTATCGCTCCTATCAAGAAGTCTTACGAGACAGCAGGTAAAGAGATTGCTTTGAGCGTAGAGAAGAGTATAACTTTGCAAATCATCGACAACGCTTGGAAAGAACATCTAAGATCTTTGGACGATTTGCGTCAAAATGTTCAAAATGCTTCTTACGAACAGAAAGATCCATTGGTTGTCTACAAGATAGAGTCTTATAACTTATTCGAACAAATGCTTATGGATATCAACAAGGATATCACATCCTTCCTTTGTCGTGCTGCCTTGCCGATACCTGAGCAGAATATGCGTCAGAGCGAAGATATTCAGACAGATCAACGTGGTATAAAGACGTCTCGTCAAGAGGTTTCACAAAACCGTCAACAGCAGTTGTCTACCAACGGCGATCAACCGGAGAAACGCCAGCCTGTTCATGTAGAAAAGAAGATAGGTAGAAACGACCCTTGTCCTTGCGGTAGCGGCAAGAAGTACAAGAATTGTCACGGTCGTAACGAAGCCTAACAAATAATCCTTACTTCTCTATCTTCATAGAGAGAAGACAGAAAAATTTAATCAGCAAATAGTCTACAATTTCATTCCCTTTTGATTTTGTAGACTTTTTCTTTTTCCCTCTCCCCTTCTTATTAAAAAAAATTGTACTTTTGCAAAAACAATTAGATAAATAAATGTTATAAATAAAAGCAATGAACTAACCGAAGACGCAACTGTCGGAGTTTTCGACAGGTTCGGTTTAGACAATGGGCAACCCAAAGACTAAAAGAGTATAAAAATGGATTTATCGCATCACTTCATATTGCTTAAAGGAGAGGCAAGAACCTCGGAAATAGAATCAATAGAATCGAATAGTGCAACTACTTATCGAGTAAGATTCAAAAATAATTCTCGTCCTTACACCTACAGCAAGGAAAAAGTCCTTTGGCTTAGCAATCCCGAAACTATCAACACCTCTAACAGCAAAGTATATCTCAATGGTAGACAAATAACTGACGTACGAGAAGTATTGAAATTCACCGCTTACAACAAATCCTATTGGAGAATAATCTATAATAATGGTTTTTTTACAGATGATACCAAAGATGAAGTAGACATAACGACCTCTTGTCTAAACGAAAAACAAGCCGAGGACACCTTCCTATATATGAAAAGCGTAGCGGAGATTAACCCTCTTCGCTCAGAAGATAACGAGAGCAGACTCCTCGCCGACCTATACAACAAAATAGACTTTATCAACGACCAAACCGCAGCAGCATGCTACCTTAACCCCAACACACACAAACCTAACACACTAAGACCTTGTAGTTTAATCTATCCTTTCGGTTGCAACGCCAGTCAAAAGAAAGCCGTAACAACCGCCTTCGAACAGCAACTAAGTGTTATACAAGGTCCTCCTGGTACAGGCAAAACGCAAACTATCCTAAACATTATCGCCAACATCGTCCGCAATGGTCAGACAGTTATGGTGGTATCTAACAACAACTCAGCCACCGCTAATGTGCAAGAGAAGTTAGAAAAATATGGTCTCTCGTTCATCGTTGCCCCTCTCGGTAACAAAGAAAACAAAGAAAAGTTTATTGCCAATCAGCCACGTATTCCTACGGATTGCAAAGACTGGAAAATCTCCTCAGAAGATATTCAACGTATAAATCTTGACCTAAACAAGACCTTACAACAACTTGACAAAGTGTATTCTCTCCAAAACCACGAAGCAGAACTACTCCACGAACAGCAGTCTCTCGCTTTGGAATGGAAACATTTCTGCATAGACAACAACTTAGACGAAAACACCAAACTCTCACATCGTCATAATTCCAAACGACTTATCTCGCTTTGGTTAGAATATCAATCTATTGCGGACGGACTACAACCCACACCCACAAACCTCCTAGCAAAGATATCACAACGTCTAAAACGTCTCTCTATGAAATGGACTTGTCGCTATCGTTTACATATTAAGACTGAGATTGACACCTCCGACCTAACCCTTCTTATTCATAACCTGCAAACACTCTACTACCTCAACCGCCTAAGTGAAATAAAAGATAGCCTTGCAAAGATAAAAAGAGAACTCTCTCTTTACGACTCAAAAACACTAACCAAGACTCTAACAGAACTATCAATGACTATGTTTAAGTCCTCATTATCTATGCATTATAGCAACAGCCCTCGCACTCCTTTCACTAGTCTCATAGACCTACGATGGCGTGCTAATATCCTATCAGAACAATATCCTGTCGTCCTTAGTACTACTTTCTCCGCTCGTTCTTGTCTTTTCTCTGACAGACCTTACGACTATATCATTATGGACGAGGCTTCGCAAGTGTCTATCGATACTGGCACCTTGGCTTTAACTTGTGCCTACAACGCTGTAATTGTTGGTGATACACTGCAACTCCCTAACGTTGTAACAGACGAAGACAAGCAAAAACTCAACGCCATTATGAAACAATACAACATCGCCCATGGCTACGATTGTGCCGAGAATAGTTTCTTGCAATCTATCCTAAAAGTAATAAAGAACATTCCTGAGACAATGCTTCGAGAACACTATCGTTGTCATCCTCGCATCATCAACTTCTGTAACCAAAAATTCTACCACGGTAACCTCCTTATAATGACCGAAGACAAAGGCGAAAAAGATGTCCTCTACGCCGAAAAGACAAGTATCGGCAACCACTGCACAAACCATTTCAATCAACGAGAGATAGATGTCGTCAAAGAGAGCATCCTTCCTAAACTGCAAGAATATCAAAGTATTGGCATCATAACCCCTTATAATAATCAAGTCTCGGCTTTCAACCATTCGATACCGAACATAGAGACGGCAACCATACACAAATATCAAGGACGAGAGAAAGACGCTATAATCTTAAGTGTAGTAGATAATCAGATCTCGGACTTTGCTGACGACGCTAATATGCTAAACGTTGCAGTATCAAGGGCTAAGAAAAAATTCTGCCTTGTCGTCACTGGCAACCCACAAGAAAAAAAAGGCAACATAACAGACCTACTCGACTACATCGCTTACAACAACTGCACCGTAACAGAGAGCAAGTTATCTTCTATCTTCGACTATCTCTATGCACAATACACCGATCAACGTATCGCCTTTCTTAACAAGCACCCAAAGATTTCTGAGTACGCCTCGGAGAATCTTACCTATATTATGCTCCGTGATATACTCGCCTCCAATAATAAGTATAACTGTCTTGAAGTCCTTTGCCATATACCGCTTAGGCAGGTAGTGAAAAACCTTTCTTTGATGACAGAAGAAGAGATTAGATACGCCGCCAACTATGGTACGCACCTTGATTTCCTTATTATCAACCGAGTAAGTAAGCAACCCCTACTCGCCATTGAGACAGACGGTTATTCCTATCATAACTCCTCAACAGATCAACACCATCGAGACTCTATGAAAGACCATATCCTCTCCTCCTACGGCTTACCCCTACTCCGCCTTTCCACCAAAGGCAGTAACGAAAAAGAAAAGGTAACCAACGCCCTAAACCAACTTATCTAACCCTCCCTTTCCTCCATTCTCCAAAATGTTCTATTTTCCCTATCCTCTATCTCTCTCACTCCTTCTATTCTCTCCATTTTTCCTCTTTTTATCCTCATAACTCATTGATTGATACCTTCTAAAAATTAGGCCGTTTTATCAAAATAAAGTGGCAGATTATTCTGATAAAGTGCCACTTTATTCCGATAAAGTGGCACTTTATTTTAAGCAAGTCTAACAACAAAAAAAAACACGACAAGGAGAAATGGTCTATTTTCTAAATAGGCTCAAATTTCGGGAGGGGGATATCTTTCAAATAAGAAATACAATTAGAAATACTCCCCCCTCTTATAAAACTATTTATCTGGAGTAAGATCCTTGATAATTTGATCAATATCGTCCTTTATGTTTCCTTTTTTTGACAATGCTGATTTAATTCTATCAATCATATTATCCAAATAAATAATGGATTTATACGGAGGATCATTACGTACATTATAACAATCTTGTACGTATGTCAATCTTTCTAATTCATCGTTCAAATCTTTTTTACCAGTAGGTCCAAAATTCCAACCTATCATTTCTCCCTCACCACATATTCTTTCCTTTACAAACTTTAGAATTTCATCATTATATCTTTCGTAGTCCTCTAATAATGAGAAATATGTTGCTTTTATGTCCTCATATTCCTTAGAAGGTTTCTCGTTAATATTTTCATAAAGAAAATCTATCGCATTTATTGTCTGTATTGCTTCTTTAATAAAAGTAGGACTATATTTCCCTTCCAAAGGATACAACAAACACTGTTTCGCAATTACATCACTAATTTTAGATACCTGTTGTGCTAACTCTTTATAGTTACTTTCTACTTTTGATAATTTATTCTGCAAAGAAAGAACAGAATCCTTTAATGAATCACTTTGTCTATCCCTATCTTGTACTTCTTTTTTTAATTTTCTGATTTGATTCAATTCATTCTCTTTATCTTTTTCAAGTAATTTTACTTGTTTTTCTAATTGATCGTTCTTACTACTAATTTCTCTTATAGTAATAGACATCGCCTCTATAACACTATTATCTTCTTTGTTTATAGTTTCATGTTCTATCGTATCTTCCTTACTATTTACCTTAGTAGTATCAATAATGGTATCCTTAGTAACTTGATCGATACTATCATTTATTATTTGCATTTTTTCTATACTATTTGCCATACAAGATAACGATAGAAAAAACAAAATAAGTACAAAACTGCATTTTTTCACATTCATATTTCTCATCCTATTTATTTTTGATTATTGCAAAATGCGAATATGCACTTCCCTTAGCCTTACGCAACATCTCCCTTGCTTGTTGCAACTCTGATTCGTAACCATATCTCTGTTCATATCCTTCAATGAGAGCACACACATACTCATAGGCTTCATTAAACGATGCGTAACTAGGATAATCCTCATAATACACACGTATATAGGCACAACTTTCAGTAATACTCCTTACTACAGCACTTCTTGCATTAGTCTCTACTCCATGTATAGCACTCACTAATTTAGTATTGTTTATTAAAGGATCTTTTAGATATTGATTTGCTTTACTTTTTACATTATCAATATCTGCTATAGTAGTACAATTATTAGCCGATCTAACTATACTCCAAGCAGATCTATAATCATCTACATTTTGCACAATACTCCTTATATCGACATCTACCTCTGAACTCTCTTCTACTATTTTCAAGTTAAGTAACGTGATAGCCTCCTCTCTTAGTTTTTTCAATATAGTTTCATTCCAAGAACTTTCCATAAAATAAGACTTACCATATTCTGTAAAGATAGGAGCATACTCATAAAATGCAATTTGTAAAGACTTAAGAATTTCTTCATCGTCCAAATTTTTCTCTCCAGTTCCTAAGGTAATTGACTGTTCTGTATAAATATCATCAAGGATAGAATAAAACCCTCTTTGTGCTATTGGATACTCTTGTCCCTTTATCTCTTTATTTACACGAGATTGTATTTTTTGCTCAATTGAAGGATCTTTTATTATTAATGATCCTCCTTCAATAATCTTATGGACAAAAAGAACTATTGCCAAGATTATTCCTATTATAACAACTGCTATTAAAGCTATTTTTACTTTCTTTTTCATCTTTATTTATTTTTAATGACTACCTTTTCTACCTGTTGTTTTCTGTTGATTTTTTTTATCTTCTTGGGAGGTATTTGTTTTTACTTTCGTGTTATTAAGTTTTGTTTTTGCAGAACTACTTACGTTTTGTGATCTATTTTGAGTCTCGGAGTTTTTATCTGTAGGCATTCTGATAAGCTTATTCAGTTCATTTTTCAAAGAAGATAACTTAATACCATTTCGTGAACAATCCTTCATTATTTGTCCTGCTTTCTCTTTATTAATAGTATTGTTTTTTATAACATCAAAAACACCATCTTTCTTTTCTATATTATGCCAAAAACCATTATTTTTTTCTTGTTTATCCGGAAACCAAGAAGAAGCATATTTGGAATCAACAATACTATCAATCTTACCCTGTGAAACAAATTTATATAATAGTTGATATCTATCAGACTGCAATGAATCATTTTCCCACTCATCATTTTTCTTTAAGTATATTATATCTTTCTTCTCTAATTCCTTTTGCTCGTTTTCTACTAGTTCTGTTTCTGTTTCCGTTGTAGTCTCTGTTGATTTTCCAAACCACTCTTGGGAGAATGGTTCAAGCACAAAGACAGATATGATAACAACTACTATAACCACTAATACCACAGTACATATTTTTAGTATTTTTTCATTATCCCCTTTCTCTTCTGCCTCTGCTTGACTGGGAACTTTTTCTTTACCCTTTTTATTTTCTTTCTTTTCTTTGTTTTTAACTTCAAGAATTAATTTACCCCCTTTCTCTTCTGCCCCTGCTTTTCTCAAATTGTCATAGTCCTCAGATCCTTTAGAGACCGTTTCATAAATATTAAATTCTTTACCATCTACCTTAAAAATAACTTGAAAATTATCGCTATTAACTTCTTTTTCTTTATTTTGGAAATTATTTATAGTTTTATTATTTACCTCAAGAGTCAAACCTTCTCTACCTTCTTCTCCTTTTGCTCCTTCTTTCTTTAAAACTTTGTACTCTTTTGAACCTTTAATTACTTCTTCTTTGGAATTAAACGTACTATCACCCACTTTGAATTTTACAGAGTATTTATAGAGAATCAAAGATCCGTTACTTTGCTCTTTTGCACCTTTTTTCTCAAAATCATTATATTCCTTTGATCCAATAGAATATTCGAGAAGACTTTCTTGTTTACCATCTTTCTTGGTAATCAAACAAATCTTCTTTTTTTCAAGTTTTATATTCCCCGTTTTTAGTTCTTCAATCGAAATATCTTTATCCTCATAACCTTCACATTGTATCTTAAGATTATTACCTTCATAAATTGATATTTTTTGACCTATATTTTTCCATTTATCCTTACCTATAATAATATATGCATCCTTAAGTTCTTTACCTGCTTCATTTGTTACCTTAAAACTAACTTCCTTGTAAAATTTAATAGGAGAACAAACGTCTTTTGCCTCTTTTATTACAAAGACATCATCCTGTATATCACCATATCGTTTATCTCCAACTGATACGTCTCTTTTTTGAGATTTATATCCTGCTTTAGTGTAAATGACTGAGATATAATCTCCCTCATTTGCCTCCGTTTCATTAGCCACTCCATCAGTAGCATTTTTGATATGTAACCTTCTACGAATTCTGATTTTATCATCAATACATTCTGCTTTAGTTATTTTGTTCTTATCTTCCTTACGGATAATAAAGATATTAGCATACTTCTCATATCCACTCTGTGATAATTGCGTCAATGCCGTTCCTAACTCTTCGTCCGTAGAATAAGTACGATACGCAAATCCTCCATCTTGTGCAAATTGACTAAATCTAGAACATGTTTTTAATCGCGGACTATTTTTTTCTAACCAACCCTTTGTATCTTCATCTTTCCACAATTTCCTAACATCACTATTACTATTTACTACCTCTCCAGCAAGAATAAGATTTTCCCTCTTGGTCAGAAAGTAGTCAACTGCCTTATCTAAAAAGTCAATAATTTCTCTTCCATTCTCTGGGCGACTATTGCCCAAACAAAATGCTATCTCTGCATAACCTCCACTTTCATCATGCTTATCATTTTTTACACATACTCCAATCCACCATCCTTGATCTGTATGCCAAATAACATACGCCTTATCTATTCCATTAATAATACGACGCAAATCAAAAAAATATCTTTTCCACGATGTATCTTTACTTAATTCTTTGGATACTGCGTATGTATAATAATTATCATTTCCCTTGCTATAAAATTGACCAGATATTTGTGCTATCTTTATTTCCATATCTATTATTTTTTTAAAAATCCACAAAATCCAGTGGATTTTTTTTCTGATTTAAATATAATTTCTTCTATTACTTCCTTTGCGTTCTCTTTTTCGAAATGGCACAACTTTTGAGCAAACACATCACCAATAGAAAAAGGTATAACATGAAAACCTCCGATTCCTGCATTCTTGCAAATCTCGACTAAATTATTATAGAATGAAGGCATTGTCTCTCGTATATAATTCAATGCAAAGTCTTCTCGTTCTTCTTTTGAGCATGGCATATTATCACTTTTTGTTACAAGTATATATACGCCATTAGTACCTTTTTTAATAACTCCTCGATCGTTTAGATACATCATGGCAGTTTCTAAATAACTTTTCATTGGTAAATCATGCCATTCTTTATTTTCTCCTCCATATTCTACTACAAAAAAGTGGATTTTTTTATTAGTCTTATCATTTAAATATCCTTCTATCTTTTCTAAAGAAGCAATAGCATCTTCACTTGCATAATCAAGATTATCGGTAACCTTATAATATATAGTACGAAATGCTTCTCCTGCTAAGTCGATAAGAGCTATATAATGTTCTTTATGTTTAACATCTCTTAAAGAAAATATCATTTCCTGAATAGTACCATCGTCTGTTCCTTTCGGTAAAGTACAAATTCTTCTTGATCCAAAAATATTACTCAGTCTCTTCATATAATCAAAGCCTGGGCAATCTTTTTGACTAATAATACCCCCTTCGTCTGCAGCACTTAATACAGCTCCAAGTGCACAAGTCTTGCCACTTTGAGGTGTTCCCCAAAAATAAACTTCCGTATTACCAGATGTAAGCTTATTCGGCGGATCGCCAAATGGCAACTCCGTAGGCTCATCATATTTATTAATAGCCTCAATCTCCTCGTCTGTATAAACTTCTTCCAAATCGGACATTCTAATAGCATTTCTTGCTATTAGTTCCCTTAAACGTTGTGGAGGATAAACATTTTTATTTTTTCTTAATTCATCTATAACTTTCATTTCTCTAATTCTTTTTTCTGCTTCGCTTTTATATTTACCATTCGGATGATTACGTAAATACAATTTATACGCATCGGTATTATTCCTTGTTGCTGCATCATTCCAGTCATTTCTTTCTTCAATTTCTCTTATAGCATATTGTATTTCTTCTACATGCTGTCCTGGATACGTACTCATGTATTGTTCGTAATCTTCTATAGTAGGATATGGTCTCTTACTAGTTAACCTTAACCATGGGTGGTCTTCTAACAAATCATTGCATTCATTAATATGTTTTCCGTTACTGAAGGTAATTTTATAGTTCCTTAAAGAATCCTCCGTTAAGTTTGATCTAACATTATTCCACCCTTCATCATCCATTTGATCAAGCATTTTATTACATTCTAATATATGATTACCACGAGGAAATACATTCTTATAATGTCGCAAGTCTGACAAACTACCTTTTTCGCTATCGGATTTCCATATTTCATCATCCCTAGATTTTAAGATTTCTCTAACTCGAGTTACTTTTTTTAGACTTTCTACATCTTGTAATTCTTGCTCTACCCATGACATAGTTATATCACCATTTATAATATAGTTCGCTATATTTTCAGGGGGTATTACGTTAAGGTTATCCCTTATTTTTTCTATTCTAGCTGTCACTGTTTTATTTAGACTTGACATTCCTTGATTTGGCATATCTTTTACTAATTTTTAATTTATTACCTTCTTTT
>CAVAII010000114.1:0-7521 GCA_963588535.1 Erysipelotrichaceae bacterium
AATATTATCAGTACTTATCAAAATATTATCAGTAGTTATTGAAATAATATTTGATTTTATCCGAATAATATTTGATTTTATCCGAATAATATTTGATTTTATTCTTACCTTATATTATAATATTGTAGACATCGCACTACTGATCTTGTAATTTTTTGATTTCATCTCGATAAACAGCCGCTTGCAAGAAATCTAATTTCTTAACAGCGTCATTCATCTTCCTCTCCAATTGCTTAATTAATGCCTCTTTGTTTTGTTTGGTATCAACAATTTTCTTAACTTCCTTTTCTGCCTTATTTCTCTCGCCCTTACGAGTTGTTTCTTCGACTTTCTTTTCGCTTTGTGGCAAAATATTCTCAATATCTTTCTTTATCTGCTTTGGAACAATATTATGTGCTTTATTATAAGCCATTTGCTTTTCCCTATTGTGCTTATTCATCTCTATTGTTCTACGCATAGAATCGGTAATCTTATCTCCATAAAGAATGGCTTTGGAGTTTACATTTCTCGCTGCTCGACCTATGGTCTGAATAAGTGATTTATCATTCCTAAGGAAGCCTTCCTTATCGGCATCTAATATTGCAACTAACGCAACCTCAGGTAAATCCAAACCCTCTCTTAATAGATTAACACCAACAAGAACATCGAAACAACCAGCCCTTAGATCGTTCATAATCTCTACCCTTTCGAGTGTATCAACGTCTGAATGTATGTACTTAGTCCTTATATCCAACTTCGTAAGATATTGAGTTAGTTCCTCTGCCATACGTTTGGTAAGGGTCGTAACAAGGACTCTTTCGCCTTTGTCCACAACTTGTGAGATTTCGTTCAGTAGATCATCCACTTGATTCTTTGCAGGGTGAACTTCTATCGGAGGATCTAATAACCCAGTGGGACGAATAAGTTGCTCAACTATTACACCCTGAGACTCTTGTATCTCATACGGAGCAGGAGTTGCGGACATATAGATTGTTTGAGGTTGAAGTTCTTTAAATTCTTCGAAAGTAAGCGGACGATTATCGAAGGCAGCAGGCAAACGAAAGCCATACTGGACAAGATTCTGCTTTCTGGAATGGTCTCCACCGAACATAGCGTGAATTTGTGGAACAGTAACGTGACTTTCGTCTATAACCATCAGATAATCATCGGGAAAATAATCCAAAAGACAGAAAGGTCTATCGCCAGGCTTACGTCTATCAAAATAACGTGAGTAGTTCTCTATACCTGTGCAATAACCCAACTCTTGAAGCATCTCCATATCGTTATTAACTCTCTCTTCCAATCGTTTAGCCTCCAAGATCTGACCATTTTGTTTGAACTCCTCCACACAAGCGAACATATCTTTTTGAATTTCTCCTAAGGCTTGCGATAGAGTCTGGCGATTAGTTAGGAAATTACCGGCAGGATAGACGACAATTTCGCTAAGATTCTCAATTAATTTACCATTAAGGGGGTCAAATTTGGAAAGACTTTCTATTTCATCGTCAAAGAAAACAATTCTATAAGCATAGTCTGCGTAGGCAGGGTGAATATCCACAGTATCTCCTTTGATACGGAACTTACCTCTATTAAATTCCAACTCATTACGAGAATACAAAGAATCAACCAAAGCCAACAAGAAATCATTCATATCAACCTTTTGTCCAACCTTAATTTTTATTGTACCGGCAGCGAAATCTGTTGGGTTACCTATACCATATATACAAGAGACACTTGCTACTACTATTACATCTTTCCTACCTGACAACAGAGTACTTGCTGCCGACAGACGCAATTTATCCAAATCCTCATTAATGGCTAAATCCTTTTCTATATATGTATTAGTCTGCGGAATATATGCTTCGGGCTGATAATAATCATAATAAGATACGTAATACTCTACGGCATTGTCGGGAAAGAAACGTTTGAACTCTCCATACAATTGTGCTGCCAAAGTCTTGTTATGACTAAGTATAAGGGTAGGTTTATTAATGTTTTTGATTACATTAGCAATAGTAAAAGTCTTACCGCTACCCGTTACACCCAAAAGGACTTGTGCTTTGTCGCCGTCTTTAATTCCTTGCGAAAGTTGTTTGATTGCTTGCGGTTGGTCGCCCGTTGGATCAAATTCGCTATGCAATTGAAATTCCATTTTATGCTTAAGATATGTTGTTTTCTATTAAAATCTTTTCTACTAACGTAATTCTCTTATTTATTATTGTTAGTGAGTAAGGAATAAGAAGGAAGGATTGCCCTATTCATTACATTAATAGTATAAGAAGAAAGAAAAACTAAAAAAATAGAAATTTTGCAGAAAAAAGACAAACAATTAAAAAAATAGTCGTAACTTTGTGCCGTAAATAATAAGGTAATAAGAATAATAAGTATAGAAAAAGAAAGTACGAATTTTGGTTTTGAAATAACATAAAGTACAATAATATAAAAATTGATTAAAAAAGTAATGGAATTAAAAGAAGCGTTCGCTGGTACATTAGAATCGGGCGATATTTTCATTCAGATTTCACCTTCTAATCAAAAGGGGGTAGCAATAGATTTGGACTCTACCGTTAAATATCAATTCGGTAATCAAATCAAAAAAGTTATAACCGAGACTTTGAATAACTTCGGTATTGATAATGCAAACGTTAAGGCAACAGACAAAGGTGCTTTGGATTGTACAATCAAAGCAAGAGTAACCGCTGCTGCAGTTAGAGCAACTGGTAAAGACGTTTGGAAAGACTAAATAAGAGATTATTCTCTTTGAAGTTATAGTATTCAGATTAAAAAATACAAAAGATATGCAGAGATTAAGAAGAACAATGATGTTCGTGCCGGGAAACAACCCAGCAATGATGTCGGATGCAATGATTTATGGTCCTGACTCAATTATGCTTGATTTGGAAGACTCAGTAACAATGGCAGAGAAAGACGCTGCTCGTTTGCTAGTTCACAATGCATTGAAAACAATAGACTATGGTAATACCGAAATGGTAGTTAGAGTAAATCCATTGTCTACTCCTTACGGCAAAAAAGACGTTGAGGCTGTTGTTAAGGCAGGTGTAGATGTTATCCGTATGCCTAAAACAGAGACCGCCGAGGAAGTACAAGAGTTAGAGGCAGAAATAGAAAAAGTAGAAAAAGAAATCGGTGCCGAGGGACGTACTCAAATAATGGCTGCAATAGAATCAACCAAAGGTATAATCAATGCTTACGCAATTGCAACAGCATCTAAGAGAATGATGGGTATTGCACTTGGAGCAGAAGACTATTGTGCTAACCTTAAAGCACAACGTACTCCTAGTGGAGACGAATTGCTTTTGGCAAGAGAGACTATAGTTGTTGCCGCAAGAGCAGCAGGTATCTACGCTTTGGATACAGTATACTCTAATCTTAATGATATGGAGACTTTCCGTAAAGAAGTAGAACTTATCAAACGTTTAGGTTTTGATGGTAAGAGTATTATCAACCCTCGTCAGATAGAAATAATCAACGAAGTTTTCACTCCAACTGAAAAAGAAATTGAAAAAGCAAAGACTATAATTGCTGCTATTAAGGAAGCAAAAGCAAAAGGATCAGGAGTAATAGCAGTAAATGGTAAGATGGTTGATAAACCTGTCGTTATTAGAGCAGAACACACAATAGAATTAGCATTAGCAGCAGGAGTTATAACAAAGGAGGAATTGTAAAATGAGTACATTAAAAGATAGATCAGCAGACATAAAAGCCGCTGCTCAAAAATTAAATAAACAAGTATACGCAGGTCCAGAAAATAAAGTAACTACATTTAGAAAAGATTATCAAAAAGAATCTTCTAAATTGGTTTCATTACAAGAGGCTATCAAAGCATCTGGTCTAAAAGATGGTATGACAATTAGTTTTCACCATCACTTCCGTGGAGGAGACAAAATAATCAACTTAGTTGTTGGAGAATTAGCAAAGATGGGCTTCAAAAATCTACGTTTAGCAAGTTCTTCTCTTCAAGATGTTCACGAACCATTGATAGAACATATCAAAAACGGAGTAATTACTTCTATCTCTACCTCTGGTCTTCGTGGTAAATTAGCCGATGCTATTTCCAAAGGCTTAATGAAAGAACCTGTTATCTTCCGTTCTCATGGTGGTCGTGCAAGTGCTATAATGAGTGGCGAGGAACACATAGATGTTGCTTTCATTGGTGCAAGTTCTTCTGACGCTTTGGGTAATGCTTGCGGTTTTTCTAGAAGTGAGAATCCTAAATCTATTTGTGGTTCTTTGGGTTACGCTCTTCCTGATGCTCATTACGCAGACAAAGTTGTTATCCTAACAGATGATTTGGTTGCTTACCCTAATACTCCTGCCTCAATTAGCGAATCTTACGTTGATTACGTAGTAGAAGTAGAAAGTGTTGGAGATTCTTCCAAGATTGCCTCAGGTGCTATCCGTGATACCAAGAATCCTCGTGATATCTTGTTAGCAAAACAAGCAGCAAAAGTTATAATAAATGGCGGTTATTTCAAAAACGGATTCTCTATTCAGACAGGATCAGGTGGAGCTTCGTTAGCAGCCGTTAAATATATTAGAGAAAGCATGATAGAGCAAGGTATCAAGGCTTCGTTTGCACTTGGTGGAATTACAGCTCACATGGTTAAGATGTTCGAAGAAGGTTTGATTGAGAAACTTATCGATGTTCAATCCTTCGATAAAGTTGCTGCCGAGAGTTTGAAAAATAACGAAATGCACAAAGAAGCATCTGCTAACGAATATGCAAGCAAGGACGAAAAAGGTAGTGCAACTCACTACTTAGATATGGTTATTCTAAGTGCATTAGAAGTAGATGTTAACTTTAACGTTAATGTCCTTGTAGGTTCTGACGGTATTATCCGTGGAGCAATAGGCGGTCACCAAGACACTGCAGAAGACTCTGCTTTATCTATTATCGTCTGCCCATTGTTAAGAGGTAGAATACCATGCGTTGTTGATGAAGTTACAACTTTGATTACTCCAGGTTCAAGCGTTGATGTTATTGTAACAGAATATGGTATAGCTGTTAATCCTCGTCGTCCAGAGATAAAAGAGAGATTAGTTGCTGCAGGTTTGAATATCGTTGATATCCACGACTTAGCAAAGAAAGCAAAATCTATTATCGGTGAGGCTGATCCATTACCATTTGGCGACAAAGTCGTTGGAGTTGTAATGAACAGAGACGGTAGTGTTTTGGACGTTATCAAAAACATAACTGAATAATTTACACATCACAGATATGTAACAAATCAATTAAGGACTTGTAAGACTGATTTAACGATTAGACTTACAAGTCTTTTGAATGTTATAATATTATAAACCAAAATGATAACAACAAGTATCACCTTAGAAGAATTACTTCTGGCAAGAGACCAAAGAAGAGAAAAACAAATAGAGTTATTAGCCAAAAACAAAAAGGCGACTTTGATTTGTGTAACCATAGTTATGCCTGGTAGTGTGAAACTTAATGACAAGGCTATAACTATCGGCGAGAGTGCAAAAAGAGAAGTTGAAAAAGCCTTCAACGAAACTGCAATCTACACCTTAGAAGAAAAGAAACCAACGGGTTATGAGTTCTACCTTTTGACCACTCAACCAAGTTTGGAGACAAAACAGATATGCTGCTCTATTGAACAAACTCACCCTTTGGGAAGATTGTTTGATATAGACGTAATAGATCAGAATCATAACATAATAAGCAGAGAGGAAGTGGGTTACGAGAAAAGAAAGTGCTTACTTTGCGATAACGAGGCAAGATTTTGTATGCGTAACCATACTCACACTCAAGACGAAATACTTAATCATATAAATCTTTTGATAGATAATTACTTGAAGGACAAAGAGAAATAAGATATAATAAGTTCTTTTTGTTTCTTTTTTTAGAGAGTAATATAAATATATGTATAAGCATCAAAATAAAATCAAATATTATCAGAATAAAGTCTAATATTATCAAAATAAAATCAAATAATATTCGGATAAAATCAAACATTATTGAAATATTATCAAACATTATTTTGAGTATATCTAAAACAACTAAATTTAATAGCAAAGACACTGTCTTAGAATAAGAAACGAATATGTATAGCGAATACGAAATTAGAACAATACCTTTGTCTATGAAATCTTGGCGTAAGAAGGTCGAGAATTTCTTAGAAATCAACGGACTAAGATTAGACGATGTGGATTATTATGCAGGTATCTTTCGATTAGAAGAATATGACATTTTGGCAGCAGGTGGATTAAAGGGCAATTTGATTAAATGTATTGCCGTTAATCCTGATTTGAAGGGTTCGCAATTAAGCAACAGACTGATATCTCATCTGATAAGTATCGCTATGTCAGAACAATATAAACAAGAACATAATAATTTTTCCACAATTAGAGTATTTACCAAACCAGAAAATAAAGAGATTTTTACTTCTTTGGGTTTCACTCCATTGGCAACTGCACCCAAAGCAATTTTGTTAGAAAATAACCTAAACGAATTGAATGCTTATTTGGATTATCTACGAAATAATCTTAGACAAGGCACTAATGGTTGCATTGTAATGAATTGTAATCCATTTACTTTGGGGCATAAATACCTGATTGAGACTGCTAAATCTAAGGTTGATAATCTTTATATCATTCCTGTTAAGGAAAATCTGTCCGTATTCACTTACTCCGAACGCAAAGAGATGATTCGAAAAGGCGTTGAGCAGATGGAAAATGTTTTTGTCTTAGAGGGTAGCGATTATGCTATATCTCAGACTACTTTTCCTACTTATTTTATCAAGAATTTGGACGATGTATCAGACACTTACATAACTTTGGACTTGGATATTTTCGCTAAATTTATTGCAAAGAACCTAAATATCAAATATCGCTTTGTTGGTAGCGAGCCTTTTGATAAACTAACCAAACGATATAATGAGTTGATGCAAGAAATACTGCCAAAAAATGATATTCAAGTAATAGAAATCAAGCGTTTAGAGGAAAAATCACAAACAATTAGTGCCTCAAAAGTACGACAGCACATAAAAGAAAAACAACTAAGCGAGATAAAAGATTTAGTACCATCTTCTACCCTACCTTATATTCTAACACAACTGGCAATTAACGCTTTACAAGAGGAATTGGACACAACTCCTAAGCCAGGTCTTGTAGATAAGCACGATTCTGGTGCACATAAGGATATGGATTATGATCTAATGAATAAGAGTATTAAGTCTTTGCGAGAGTATTTTGATAAACTGTCTTTATTAGGTTTTCAAAGCGAACTGCCTTCTATAAAAGACATTCAAACTATTGGTTTAGAGGCAGAAAAATCAATGCTCATGGCAACAAATGGAGTAAATACTCACAAAGGTGCTTTGTTCTCAATGGGATTAACACTTTTGTGTGCCTCAAATCTACTATTCAACAAGGCGAAAATAGACGCAAAGGATCTACAATCACTTATAATAAAGGTAGCAAAACAATTCCCTCAACCAACTGGTACACATGGCGACAAAGTGCTAAAAGAGAACAAGATAAAAGGTGCCTTAGGCTGTGCAATAG
>CAVAII010000115.1:0-2424 GCA_963588535.1 Erysipelotrichaceae bacterium
AATTGTTTGCTGTGCTTGTGCCATCTCCTCTATACTATTTTCCACTCCAAAGACCACTACCGTGTCACCAACCTTAGCATTAGCCGAAGATAAATCAATCATACACATATCCATACAGATATTACCGACAATATTGCAGTACGCACCATTGACATATACCCGAAAATGTTCGTTACCTAAGTGGCGGTTCAAACCATCGGCGTAACCAATCGGAATAACTCCAATTCGCATCTTATATTTGGACACAAAACCACGACTATACGACACGTCCTCGCCTTTATCTATCTCTCGAATCTGCGTAATAGTCGTCCTAAGTCTATGAACCTTACGCAGATGCTGCTGTTCCTTGCTATCCACTCCAATACCATACATACCAATTCCCAAACGTACCATATCGTAGTTAAGATCAGTAAAACGATAAGTTGCAGCAGAGTTAGAAAGATGACGCAATATCTTGTAATCGAACCAACTACAAACAAAACTACTCATTCTTTCGAACAAATCTATTTGTTGCTTAGTATATTTGTCCAAAGATGTGTCGTCCGCCCCATAAAGATGCGAAAAGACACTCTTAATATGCAACTCTGGATGCTGTTTAAGTATTGACATTAAGTTATTTAAGTCCTTTGGCGAGAAACCTAATCTATGCATTCCCGTATCTAATTTGATATGCACATTAATCTCCATAGACAAGAAATTTTGTAGTACCTCGAAAGAATGTATAACTGGTTCCAAATTATATTGTTGCAACAAAAACGCACTACCTACCTCAGGTGTTATAACCATTATAGGTTTCTTGATACCCTCTCTACGCAACCGAACGCCTTCGTCAGCAAACGCTACCGCAAAATAATCCACCTCAGAGGCTTTCTCTAACGCCGATGCAATCTCCACACTACCACTACCATAGGCATTTGCCTTGACCATCGCCATAACTAATGTACCCTTCTTAATTAGTGTATGGTAATAGGCAACATTTTCTTCCAGTGCCGTTAGGTTAATCTCCTCTATGGTTTGGTGAGTTAAGTTCGATAACTGATTAGAAATCTTCTCGGTATGCATACTACTTGCACCCTTGATTAGTATGGCTTTATTGACAAAATCCTTTCTTTTTAGGTTAGAAACAAAATCCTCTACCGTTAGATAGAATTGTTTGTCCCTAATTGTTATCTTTTCTTGATTATTGTAGAAGTTCTCGCCGATGGCTATAATAGAGTCTATATGTTTGTTGATTAACAATCTATTGATGTCCGTGTATAACTTCTCAATATCGTTAGTCGTCTGTTTGATATCCGTTAGGATTACTTGTTTTTTTTGTTTGTTTTGCGTATTTAAATAATCCAAAGCAATCTCCAAAGAAGCCAAATCACAAGAATAAGAATCGTTTATTATCAAACAATTATTGATACCACTCTTTATCTCAAAACGACTATCCAATTGTTGCAAACCTCTCAGCCGTTGCAATAAATATTTCTTTTCTATCCCAATAGTCAAGCACAAAACGAATGCCGACAAAGCATTCTCGATACTTGCTTTATCGCAAAACGGCAACGAGACTTGTTTCATTAGATCTCCTTCCAAGTAATACTCATCTGTGCTATTCAAAGGCAATAAAGGTTTCTCTCCCCAAGCAACTAAATCTATACCACGCTTAGTTGCAAATTGTCGTATGTGTTTGGATAAGCGTGGATTATTATCGTGAAAGATTATCTTTTTGCAATGCACAAATAGTTTAAGTTTTTCTTCTATTTTGTCGTCTATTGAAGGAAAATTGCAGCCGTGTTGGTCGCCTATGTTGGTAAATAATCCTATGTTAGGCAGAATAATTTTCTCCAAATTCTCCATCTCGTTTGGCATAGAGATACCTGCCTCAAAGATTGCTAATTCTGTATCGTTTTGAATGTTATAGACACATAGCGGAACGCCCATTTGAGAGTTGTAACTCTTTATCGTAGAGCATATTTTCTTATCGTTATCCACCAGTTTTACAATCCAATCCTTTACTATCGTCTTACCGTTCGATCCTGTTATAGCCACAACGGTTGGAATGTAGAATTTCATTCTGTATTCTCTTGCCAAAAGTTGCAGACTGTGCATAACATCCTTAACAATCAAATAGGTTGCATCGCTATATATTACTTTTGGTTCGGTATGTGTTACAAACATTCTTATACCTTTGTTATACAAGCCATTAATATAGCGAGCACCATCGTTCAAACTAGTCTTTATGGCAAAAAATGCTACGCCCTCTACTCCATTCAAACGACGTGAATCGTACAATATATTCTCTATTTTGTCCTCTATATGTTCCCTCCCAATTATCTTACCACCTGTAATGGTAGCAAGTGAGGAAATTGTTATCTTCTTATCCATTCAATACGCTTTTTACGAGTGTGCAAATTTAATACATTTATATAATACAAT
>CAVAII010000116.1:0-6643 GCA_963588535.1 Erysipelotrichaceae bacterium
TAGTAAAAAATTCAAAATATGGAGTAAAAAGAGAAAAAGAAATTAAATTTTTGGAAAAAATACTCCTTTTATAGTAAATATTTAAGAAATTTTTGTAACTTTGCACCTACAATAATAGTATATAATATAACGAAAATGTACATTGCAATAGCAGGAAATATAGGTAGTGGCAAGACAACTCTAACCAACTTACTGGTTAAGAATTATGGTTATACTCCTGTGTTTGAACAATCCGAAGATAATCCGTATCTTGTTAATTTCTACAATGATATGAGGCGTTGGGCATTCAATCTACAGGTATATTTTTTGCAAAATCGTTATAGTCATCTAATAGGTGCCTTAAAAGAATACAAGGATATCGTTCAGGATAGGACGATTTACGAAGATGCGTATATTTTTGCTCCAACTTTGCACAATATGGGCTTATTGTCAGCTGTTGATTATGAGACATATATATCGCTTTTCAATCTTCTAAACTCCCTTACGCCTGCTCCTGACCTTTTGGTCTATCTTAAGGCGAGCGTTCCTACACTGATATCTTTGATAACCAAACGTGGTAGAATTTATGAGAATACTATTCGATTGGATTACATTAACTCTCTGAATAAGAGGTATGATGATTGGATCGAGGGCTATCAAGGTAAGAAAATTGTAATAGATGTTGATAATCTTAATATAATAGATAATCCCAAAGACTTAGGGGTGGTATTTGATAAGATAAGTGCAGAAATTAATCCGTTATTCAAATGAAAAATAGATATATAGCCGTAATACCTGCTCGTTATCAGTCCTCACGATTTGAGGGGAAGCCATTGGCAAAGATAAACAATAAACCGATGGTTGTTTGGGTTTATGAGGCAGTAAAGAAAAGCGAATTATTTGATAGAGTAGTTGTAGCAACGGATGATGATAGGATAGCAAAGGCAGTAGAAGAGTTTGGAGGAGAATCTGTTATGACTTCGTCTTTGTTGGCTAATGGGACGCAGAGAGTAGCACAGACGATAGAGATATTAGAGAATAAGGGCGAGAATTACGATGTTGTAGTCAATATTCAAGGAGATGAACCGCTGATAAAGAGGGAGATGATAAAAAAAGTAGTTGATGCTTTTGCGGATGAAAGTGCTGATATTGTAACGCTTAAAAAACTTATCGAGAATCCTACGGAGGTTGAGGATAAGAATGTAGTTAAGGTAGTTTGCTCAAAGGATAGGGCGATGTATTTCTCTCGTTCCAAGATACCTTGCAATCGTGATATAAGTATTGAACAAGCAATTGAGAATAAGTTATATTACAAACATATAGGTATTTACGCTTATCGGACGAAAGCCCTAAAAGAGATAGTTAAGTTAGAGGAGAGTGATTTGGAAAGGGTTGAGAAATTGGAGCAATTACGTTGGCTCGAGAACGGATATAATATAATAGTAAAGACTACCGAAGAGGATACTGTAGGAGTTGATACTAAGGAAGATTTGGAAAGAGTAATTGAGATAATAAACAAGAATAAATAAAAATACTAACAATAATATGAACGTTGCAGAGGATTTATACGATTATTTAAAAAATAATGATAGAGCAGAAGTAGTTGGTTTTGGTACATTTTATATCAAAACTTCGCCTGCTAAGATAAATGAATTGACAGGTACTATTGAGCCGCCAAAACGTGAGATATTGTTTACAAAGGAACTAACAGAGGATATGTCTTTTGTAGATTTTATGGCTTCGCATGAGTTTATAAGTAGACAGACTGCATATACTTGGATCAAACAATACGCAGACTCTTTGTTAGAAAAGATAAAGATAGGTAGGGTAGTTACATTAGGTAAGTTAGGAACTGTAGAGAAAGGATTGTTAGAGGATATTAAATTCACGCCTTCTAATGATCTTAATTTGTTAGGTAGTAGTTTTGCGTTAGGAACATTAAGGAATGTGCAAACATTTGATAATGACCAAAAAGAAATTGAGGTTATGCCTTCAGGAAAAGAGAATGCAGCATCGTCTAATGAAGATATAACCACGCAAGACGATTCTAATACTCAAAACGCAATAGAGGAACAGATTAATAATGCCGAGAAACTATCCGAACAAGATAAAGTGCAAGAGAGTGATACACAGACTCAAGAGAGAATAATTCAGCATTCCGAGGCAGAAGTAGATACTATGGTAGAAAAGCCAGAAAATCTAACCGAAGAAGAGGTTAAGAGCAATATATCTGACGAAACTACGGTAGATAAGACAGAAGAGACGATAGAGAGAGCAGAGGAGTTTAAGGATAATGTAATAGTAGAGGATATTAAGAGAAAAGAGGAAAAGGATATCGAGACAAACGAGGAAGATACTACTACACAAAAAGATAAATTGATGGAAGAGGCGAAGAGTGTGGTAGATAAACACAATATAGGCGGCAATGACGATAACAAAACAAAGAAAAAGAAGAGATCTAACGGAAGAAAAAGATTTTGGATAACGATGTTTTGGATAGTTATTGCGTTATTATTGTTATGTGTGTTGTTTGTATTTGCTCATTGGATGGGATTTTTGAAAAATATCAAGCAATTAGATCCTATAACTAACAAACTATCTTATTATATTCCTGTAAGGGAGAAGAAAGAGGAGGTAAAACAACCTAAAACTGTTATAATAGATACAACAGTAGTAGAGACACCGACCGAACAAGTAGAAGAAGAAAGCGTTACAGAGGAAGTAGTTGAACAACCTGTAACTCCTACACCAAAAACTAATAAGACAGCAAAGAAACAAACGGCAAAAAAAGAAGCAAAGAAAGAAACAAAACAAAATACTCAACCTTCACCAACCAAACAAGAGGAAGAAGTTGTAGATAATACGCCAGTAGTAGTACAAAATCACTCTAAGTTAGGTTTTGATGTTGTTTGCGGAGTATATTCTAATCAAGAAGCAGCCAAAAAACAAGCACAAAAAGCAAAACGTCTTGGTTACGATGGCTATGTTATCAACAAGATAAAGGGAGGTTCTCCAATATTCTACACATCATACGGTTCACGTCGTACACAACAAGAGGCAGCAGACCTATGTACTTTGATTAAGAATCGTTTGGGTGGAGATTTTTATATAATATCAAGATAAAAGTCTATGAATTGTATAGAAATCGAGACAGAATATAGAGATAAATTCTAAGCAAGAGAACTTATAGCAATGAAATCGCAAGACAAGGAGTTGTATAGATATTATACACTCTCCAATGGTTTGAGAGTTGTTTATAAGTATGATGACTCGGCGGTATCTCATCTCGGAATAACTATCGATGCAGGTAGTAGAGACGAGAGAATAGGCGAGAATGGGATAGCACATTTTATAGAACACTGTATTTTTAAGGGTACAAAGAAAAGATCTTCGTATAGGATTCTTTCTCGTATAGATGGCGTAGGAGGAGAACTGAATGCCTACACAACAAAAGAAGAAATAGTTGTCTATGCTACATTTTTGAATACATATTATGAAAGATCGATAGAGTTATTAAGCGATATAGTCTTCGATAGTGTATTCCCTGAGAAAGAAATAGAGAAAGAAAAATCCGTTGTAATAGATGAAATAAACTCTTACGAAGACAGCCCTTCGGAATTGATTTATGATGATTTCGAAAGATTAGTCTTTGGAAGCACAGGACTTGGGAGAATGATCTTAGGTACAGAAAAGAAGGTAAAAGAGTTTTCTTCTTCTATGATAAAGGACTTTATAAATCGTAATTGGTTTACTAATAGGATAGTTATCTCTACTGTTGGAAATATTAGTTTCGATAAATTTATTAGACTAATAGAGAAATATTTCGCCTCTGTACCCGAAAAACTAACTCAAAGGAAACGTCATACTATCTACAAATACATTCCCCAACATATAGAGAAACAAAGAGACACTTATCAAGCACATGTGATGATTGGTAATATTTGTTATTCGTATCGCAATCCAAAAAGAGTGGCTTTTACGTTATTGAATAATATTCTCGGCTCTTCTGCTATGAACTCTATGTTAAATATGCATATTAGAGAGAAATATGGCAATACCTATATAATAGAATCTTCTTATACAGCGTATGAAGACAGCGGTATATTCCAAATCTATGCTGGTTGTGAGAATCATTTTTTGGATAAGATAATTCCTTTGATCATAAAGGAGTTAGAATATTTTTGCAATAGACGTCTAACGCAGTCTTTCCTAACACGAGGCAAGAACCAACTCAAAGGACAACTCGCTATTCAGTATGATAGTAACCAAAGTGAGATGTTATCTATCGGCAAAGCGTATTTGAATTATGGTAAAGTGTCTTCATTGGAGGAGAATTTCAAAGATATTGATAGCATTACAGCAGAAGATTTGATAAAAGTAGCACGAGAAATTTTTGTTAAGGACAAACTTTCCTCCATTGTATATAAGTAGAAGAAAAACAAGACTAAATAAGGTGGTTATTATACATAATAGAAGGAAAATAAGACAAAAGAAGACGAAGGAAAGAGAAAAGAAAATAAATTGAATAGTTGAAAAAACGAGTAAATATATTGTCAGAATAGAATTTTTTTGTAATTTTGGCAAATATTTAAGACAAAAAACGAATTGACGATGAAAGATTTTAATACAAAAGGAACAGGAGTTGCACTTGTCACTCCATTTGATAAGCAAGGCAATATTGATTTTATCAGTTTCGGAAAAATAATCAACCATGTTATTGATGGGGGAGTAGATTACTTAGTTTGTTTGGGTACAACAAGCGAATATCCTACCATGACCGAAAAAGAATTATGTGCTATTACACAATTTACTATCGAAACCGTAGATAATCGTGTTCCAATCGTCTTAGGAGTTGGCGGTAATAACACAAGAGATTTGGTAAATAACATAACCAAAATGGATTATCACGGAATAGCAGCCATTCTTAGCGTTACACCATACTATAATAAGCCTTCGCAAAGAGGATTATACGAACATTTTCGTTCTGTGGCTGAATCATGCTCCAAACCTTTGATAATATACAATGTACCTGGTCGAACTGGTGCCAATTTATCGGCAGATACCACAATAAAATTAGCAGAAGAATGCCCTAATATAGTAGGTATCAAGGAGGCAAGTGGTAATATGGCACAATGTATGGAGATCCTTCGTCGCAAACCTAATAATTTTGACTTAATAAGCGGTGAGGACGCTCTAACTCTACCACTTATGTCTATGGGTGCAAAAGGCGTTATATCCGTAACGGCTAATATCTGTCCAAACCTTGTAAGTGAGATGGTTAATTTAGCCTTGAAGGACTCTTGTCGTAAAGCCACCGCCGTACATAATAAACTTTTGCCCTTAACTAATGCTATCTTCGAAGAGGGTAGTCCAAGCGGTGCAAAAGCAGCATTAGAGATTTTGGGACTTTGTCAAAATAATGTTAGATTGCCTTTGTATAAGATATCTAAGACGTTGTATAATAAGATACAAGCAATCTTGAAGGAGATAAACTAAGAGAACATTTTGAAAAAGAAAAGAATTATAAAAAAGAATATAGAAATAAAGAAAATAAATTAACATAAAAACATAAAAAATCATGGTAAACTATAAAGATTTAGGTCTCGTTAATTCAAGAGAACTATTCAAGAAAGCAATAAATGGTGGTTATGCGATACCTGCTTTTAACTTTAATAACATGGAACAAATGCAAGCCATAATACAAGCATGCGTTGAGGCAAAGAGTCCTGTTATTCTACAAGTATCATCAGGTGCAAGAAAATACGCCAATCAAACCCTTCTAAGATATATGGCACAAGGTGCTGTAGAGTATGCAAAGGAATTAGGATATGCTATTCCTATCGTTTTGCATTTAGACCATGGCGATACATTTGAATTGTGTAAATCTTGTATTGAGTATGGTTTTTCATCTGTTATGATAGATGGTTCCTCCCATCCGTACGATGAGAACGTAGAATTGACACGTAAAGTCGTTGAGTACGCACACAAATACGATGTAACCGTAGAAGGTGAGTTGGGTGTTTTGGCAGGAATAGAGGAAGACGTAAAAGCAGCCGAGCATATCTACACTCGTCCAGAAGATGTTGAGGATTTCGTTTCCAAAACGGGAGTTGATTCTTTGGCTATCTCAATTGGTACCTCTCATGGTGCTAACAAATTCAAACCAGAGCAATGCACACGCAATCAAGATGGTATCTTAGTTCCACCACCATTAAGATTCGATATCTTAGAGGAGATAGAAAAACGTATACCTGGCTTCCCAATCGTTTTGCACGGTTCATCGTCTGTACCACAAGACTTAGTAAAGAGCATAAATGAACACGGCGGAAAACTAAAAGACGCTATCGGAATACCAGAAGACCAATTACGCAAAGCAAGTAAGAGTGCAGTTTGCAAGATTAACATAGACTCTGACGGACGTTTGGCTATGACGGCAGCAGTTAGGGAAGAATTAGAGGCACATCCAGAAGTATTCGACCCTCGTAAATACTTAGGTCCTGCAAGAGATAGATTGAAACAATTGTATATTCACAAATGTTTTGATGTCTTAGGATCAGCAAATCAAGCATAAAAAAGAAAAGTTTCATTTTAAGTTTTTTTTTAAGATTATTTTCTACCGAGAGAACAACCATTCTTTCGGTAGTTTTCTTTTGTTCTTATATTT
>CAVAII010000117.1:0-6391 GCA_963588535.1 Erysipelotrichaceae bacterium
TCATCTCAGCACTAAAATGTAACTTGAACTTATTAGATTTAAGATGAGCGAGTAATTGATTAACAATATTTTTAGTGTTATCAGTTTGTGTAGCAGTTCCACCTAAAGATTCAGGTTTAGTGATTGGTTCAAATTCTGATGAAGAGATACCCCAATCTTGAAGTATCTCTTTTACAGAATCTTTTAAATAATCATCTAATTCTTTTCCTGTGATTTCTTCGGTATGAACGTTATTATCGTTTCTGGAGTCTTGCTTTCCGTCGCTCCGAATTTCTCCTTCAACATATCCGTCACTTTTCTTATTTGTCTCACTCTTTCCTCCTCTGGTAACGCTCTGAATCCTGCTATTCTCTCTCCGATAGTCATCGTAGATTTCTTTTCTTCTTTGTTTATCGATGTATCTTGACTCGATGTATTTAAATTCTGTTCCATTGTAATTATCTTTTAATAAATTAATAACGTGTTTCAATCAATGTCTGTCTTGATTTTTATTTATTCAACGCATTCGCATAAGAAGTTATTGTCTTGTTTCTCTCTGCAAGGGTTGTAGATATTGAGTATTACCACTCGCAAATAGATGTGAATAAAGATGTTGAGGGGGAAAAAGAGGAGAGAATATGATGGGAGTTCTTGTAATAGTCTTGTGAGGGAAGATACTCGGTTGGCGATAAATCAATGGTGGAGAAATTATTAGCAATACCAGTGCCTGTCATCTTAACGTATGCCTCCTTAATAGTCCATAATTGTGTAAAAGCAAAGTCTTGTAGATTAGTCGTTTGATTATTTAGATAAGTATTCTCTAAGGGGTGAAAGAAACGTTCTGCAACCATTCTTTTGCCTTTTCTTAAATACTCAATATCAATACCTACACGTCTATTAGAAAGAACGATAGCAACATAATCTTTGGTGTCGGAGATAGAGAAATGTAGATTATTGTTGTGGAGAAAATAAGGCTTACCTTTGCTTTCTCTTTCGATAGTAAAATCAAAACTGTAACCCTCTTGTTTTAAGATATCTATAAGCCATTTGTTACTTACAAGACTTCTATTCGCAGAGTACGATAAGGTATCATCCCAACCATAACGCTGTTGTAGTCCCTTAATAGTTATGATTTTGGTTAAGAGTATCATAATGAAAGATGTTTGATTTTTACTAAAAAGAAGCAAAAGTTCTGTTTAGATTATCACAAAGGGGAAAGTATATAGTATTAGTCTACAAACTTTTACTCGTCTTCGATAAATACTATATACTAAAAAATAACATTCAAAATTTTTATTTCTCTATACCTAACAACTCAACCTCAAAGATTAAAGTTGAACCTGCTGGGATATTGCCGATTGCTTGGTCGCCGTAGGCTAATTCAGAAGGGATAAAGAATCTTGTCTTACCACCTACTTTCATAGTTTGAAGGCCTTCTGTCCAACCTGCAATAACTTGATTCAAAGGAAAACTAATAGGTTCGCCACGTTTAACCGAGGAGTCGAAAATAGTACCATTCAAAAGTGTACCATGATAATGAACCTTTACAGTATCTTTGGCAGTAGGAGTCTCGCCTGTACCTTCTTGCATAACAAAGTATTGCAAACCTGATGGAGTCTCTACAACGCCTTCTTGCTGACGATTATTTTTCAAAAACTCTTTGCCTTTTTTCTTTTCTTCCATGGCTTGTTTTTGCATTCTTTCGGCTTGTTTGTGTTGCATCTCATGTTGCCATGCGTGCATAACTCTATTTTTTTCCTCGTCAGTCATTGTGTTCTGACTCTTGCCTGCAAGTTTATCTTTCAATGCCTCAACCAAAATATCAGCATTCAAATCCATATCCTCTTTTATTATACTCATTGCGATATCCTCGCCAATAATAAAAGAAACCTTATCTTTATCGTTATTTAATTGCATAAATTATTATGTTTTACTCTTTTAACAAGATTCAACAAGACTTATAGCACCCTTCTTTTTATTAAGATTTGCTAACAAAGACTCTATAAGCCTTGTTTCCCTTGTATATTAATTATTTAACTCTCTTATTTAACTATTTTCAATTCGTCTATAATTCTCTTACAAGAAGCGAATTTGTCTATTATAAACAATACGTATCTTGCATCTACACAGATAGTTCTCTGCAATTCTGGTTCAAAAGCAACATCACCGCTCATTGCTTCCCAGTTACCATCGAAAGCCAAACCTATCAACTCGCCGTTAGCATTGATAACAGGAGAACCTGAATTACCACCTGTAATATCGTTGTTAGTCAAGAAATTAACAATCAATTTGCCATTCTTATCAGCATATTGACCATAGTCTTTCATTTCGTACAAATCTTTCAACTTAGAAGGAACTATAAACTCACTATTATTAGGGTCTTCTTTTTCCATAACACCCTCTAATGTAGTAGTATAATCATAATGAATAGCGTCAGCAGGATAGTAGTCAAGGACTGTTCCGTAGGTCATACGCATAGTAAAATTAGCATCTGGATAACGAACCAACGAAGGATCCATCTCTCTTAATGCCATAACAAAGTTCTGTCTTGCGTCTGCAAAATTAGCGTTTGCTTGCTCCATTGCAGAATCAGGAGAAGTAAGAGCAGAATAAATAGCACTTACGATAATACTCATATAGTCCTTATCCAATTTCTTAATTTTTGGTTTGGACATAAACTTATTGTAGTTCTCTTGTGAAGCAAAGATACTGTTTTTGAATATCTTATCATTAAGTTTATCTACTCCGCCTTCTTTTGTTATCAAGTCTGTAATCTCTTGTATTTGGCAATCTTTTGGTAAATCATTACACATCTGCAATAAGGCTCTAAACAAGTCTTTTTCAGTTGCCTGATCATAACCAGTGAAACTTGCCGTAGCATTAGTCTTTAATCTCTCTATTGCATTGTCGTCCAATCTACCCGATGCGTCTAATATACGCAAAGAATAAGTCTGTTGCAAAGCCAACATACCACGTTTGGACATAAATAAGCCCATGTTATAATACCATGAAGATTTGTTCTGTGCAGAAGACATAACGACAGATGAGGATTTTGCCAAATCACTTATAACACTCTTATATTTAGATGTTTTCTCGCCACCTTTGTTTATCCAATCTTGCAAACGATTCTCGATAGATAGTTTTCTATCATATACATGCAAACGTTGTAAACCCTTGCTCTCACCTTGTTTGTTTTTCCAAGTATTCATCATTGAGGCATAGTCAGAAGCATACTGCAATCTAACAGCAGGGTCTGCGTCCATGTGTTTTTTCATTACTGGTAACATATATTGTCCAGCAGTATAAATAGCAGGATTAGTGTTCTTTAAGGTATTTTCAACCTCGTATGAAGTCATATATCTTTCGGTCGAACCAGGGTAGCCCCAAATCATTGCGAAATCATCTTTTTGAACACCTTTCAAACTAATTGGCAAATAATGCTTTGGTTTGTAAGGCACGTTATCTTTCGAATAATCAGCAGGATTGTTATCTTTGTCGGCATAAACTCTAAAAATAGAGAAGTCTCCTGTATGACGTGGCCACATCCAGTTGTCTGTATCACCACCAAACTTACCTATTGAAGACGGAGGTGCACCTACCAAACGTACATCTGTATAGACTTGATAGATAAACATATAGTACTCGTTACCTTCGAAGAAATCCTTAACCTCTACTCTATATTTACCTTCTTGAGAGTTCTCTCTTACAAGTTCGTCTATTTTGTTCTGAATTTCTTGTGCGTAATTGCTCTTATTCAAGGCATTAACATTGTCTCCCAATACCTCTTTGGTTACGTCACGCATCTCTACAAGGAAAGAAACATACAATCCCTCGATAGGTATTTCCTCCTCATAACTATTTGCCCAAAAGCCATTTGACAAATAATCATGCTCAACCGTTGAAGAGGACGCAATAGCATCGTATCCGCAGTGATGATTAGTAAACATCAAACCATTAGGCGACACGATTTCGCCTGTACAGAAGTTACCCATCTGAACGATAGCATCTTTCAAAGACGAATGATTGATACTATACAAATCGTCTGCCGATAGTTTCAAACCTAATTTCTGCATATCCGAATAGTTCAATTGTTTGAAAAACAACGGCAAATACATTCCCTCGTCTGGTGGGTTAATAGGTTTAGGTGTTGGATTAGCAAAGCTAACAAAGGATATAATTGCTAGCGACAAAATGCTAAAAAATCTTTTTTTCATACTTATTTACTTTGTTTTATTTTTTGTTTAAGTTATTATTTATTTGTTTTTATCTTTTTTCTTACCGATTTGTCTTATTTCTTTTCTCTCTTATTAATTGAGAACAAGTCTATTAATTGTTAATTTGTTGTTTTCTTTACTCCTTATTAAAATAGTCTTTCAACAACTCTAACTGCTCGGCTGTAAAACCTTTGGCTGCGATCAAATCCTTAGCCTTACGAACTTTATCTTCCTTCTCAATCTCTTCCAAACGTTGCTGTGCTATTACATCGTTCAAAACATCTGCCTGAATCTTATCTTGTAATTTGAACATCAACTCAATACACTCTTTCTCCGTCAAACTCTCTACGTCTATATTCTTAACAGAACAAGTCTCTACGTTACTATTATTAACAGCCTCCTTTTCTGTATTCTCAGGGCGATTAAGACGTTCCATATCTTGTTGAATATTAAACGATGTAACCTCATGATTAACATTTGTTTTCAAATTATCAATATTAGAATTGCCATTCAATCTATCTAATTTATTCAATACGTCCAATTGCTTCTGTGCAGCATCGTAGCCATTGTCCAAAGCCTGTTCAAAACACTCTTTTGCCTTTTGTAAATCCTTCTCACAACCTCTTGCGTACATATAGCAAAGTCCTAATTGATAAAGAGATACATAGTGTTTCTGTTCGGACGCTTTCTCAAACCAATAAAATGCCTTCGACCAATCTTTCTCACAACCCTCACCCTTCATATAACAGAAAGCCAATTGATTCTGTGCGATAGAATGTCCGCCTTCGGCTGCTTTTAAGTACCATTCGTATGATTTCTCAAAGTTCTTATTAACCGCAACGCCACGCTTATAATAAAAACCTAATTTACTCATTGCTAATACTTGACCATCATTAGCTGCCTTCTCAAAACACTCAAATGCCTTCTTCTTATCTTGCTCTATAATAGTATCATTTCCTTCGTAACAAATTCCTAATCTGTAATTTGCGTTAGCATTACCTTTCTGTGAGGATAGTTTCAACCAATAGATATGATTTTTACTTAAATCCGTCTCAAAACTAGGATATTTCTGCAAAATTGTACCTACACGATACTCGCCCTCACTATCGCCTAACTCTGCTGCTTTCATATAATATTGTAAGGACTGATCTATATCGCCTTTTTTGTTAAGATGCTCACCCATAGCAAGTAACGCCGCTGAAGAATCTTTTATAAGATCCATCACATTTATATCATAATCATTCTCTAACTTCAACATAGACGGCAAGTTACCATTCTTTGCGGCTTGAATCAAATACTCTCTAGCCTCGGTTCTATTACCATCTTCCTCGGCGTAAATTCCCATACGATACAAAGAAGAGGCATCACCCATCTCTGCTCCTAAGGTTAGATATTCCTTAACTCGCTCGTCGTCATATCCTAACCCTTTCTTTTTAACCAAATAATTTGCTAAACGAAAATATCCTTGTGCGTTACCACTCTCGGCTTGTTGTTTGTACATATTCTGCACACAAAGATCTATATTCTCGTAATCAGATGGAGAGTTAAAACCACGTTTTAGAGCATATTTGAAATACTTAATTGCCTGTAAATAATCCTTTTCGCAACCTATTCCGTCTCTATAACACTCTGCCAAACGATGCTCAGCCTCACCAATTTCGTTCTCGGCTGCAATAGTGTAGTATTCAAGGGCTTTCTTGTAGTTAGGACCAAAAATAGACTCCCTTTCCAATACTCTACCCAACATATAACAAGCCTGCATACTGCCCGCTGTGTAGGCTAAATAAAAATAGTTAAACGCCTCGATAAGAGACCCGTTAGAGTAACACTGATCACCTTGTTCTAATAGATTTTTTTCTATCTCGTTATTCTCCGTAAGAGTCTCAAAACTAACCGACTCTAACAGATTTTTCTTTTTTCTAACATAGTCCTCAGGCAAAGCGACAAAGTCTTCGTTGATACTACTTGTCATATCAATCTCGATACCTAAGGCTTTGAAATAATCTAATAAATCCTCTTGTGAAATACTTAATCTACTTGATAATGAATCTAATGTACTTAATTCTTGTGTTTGATTTGATAACATAATTGTAATTTTTTTATTTATTATTTTTAATCTATTTATTGTCTATCAATTAATGTTTTCTGACTTTTTGTACCCCGTTTTGAAAAGTTTTGCAAAGTTACAATTTTTTCCT
>CAVAII010000118.1:0-12728 GCA_963588535.1 Erysipelotrichaceae bacterium
GCAATGGATAGAGTTGGTTCAAGAGAGTTGAAAAAGAAATAAAGCGTATAGCCAAAACAAACTAAATAACATTAAATAGAATTTACCGCAAAAAACATAATCTTATAAAGAGTAGTAAATTCTGAACAAAACAGAAAAGAAGAATCTTGTGTGGTTGATTAGCATAAGATTCTTTTTTGGAATAAAAAAAGCAACAGAAAGATTATGGCCTCAGCAACATCTATCGAGACTCAAGTAAAACAAATTAGAAGCGATATAAAAAACAAAACCTTAGCACCCGTATATCTACTTACTGGCGAAGAACAATATTATATCGATTTGATTTGTGCCGACTTCGAAGACAAAGTCGTAGATGAGGCAAGCAGAGATTTCGATCAAGCCATAGTCTTTGGCAGACAAGCAACCGCCTCCCTTTTGATATCACTTTGCAGACAATACCCTTTGATGTCCGACAAAAGATTAGTCATCCTAAAAGAAGCACAACTAATGGACAAAGGTCAATGGGCTAAACTACTTATCTATCTGCAAAGCCCCCAACCTTCCACAACCTTTGTTATCAGCAACAAGGCTGATAAATTTGATACCAAATGTAAGAACGCAATATCCAAAAACGGTGGAGTAGTCGTAGAAAGTGCCAAACTCAAAGACTACCAAGTCCCTAAATGGATTGCTAACTTTGTCGCAAGCAAGAAATACAAAATAGATGACTTGTGTGCCAATATGATCTGTGAATATCTGGGTAACGATTTGCAAAAGGTTGCTAACGAAATCAATAAAATGATTCTCAATATCCACGACCGAGTAGAGATAACCCAAAACGATATCATCGAGTTTATTGGCGTAAGCAAGGAATACAATGTCTTTGAACTTCAAAACGCTTTAAGCAAAAAAGACGTTATGAAGGTCAATACCATAATCAATTACTTTGAGCAGAACCCCAAAGAGAATCCTATTCAATTGATTATGCCTGTTCTATTCTCCTACTTCAATAAGTTGTTGATTGCCTCCCAAGTACCCAGCAGAATGGATACCGATATCGCCGCCGCCCTTAACCTTAGATCTCCTTTCCTTGCCCGAGACTATGTCGCTGCCCTTAACTACTACTCAACCAAACAACTATTAGATATTGTCGCCCTATTTAATGAGTACGACCTTAAATCCAAAGGTATAGGTGCCTCACCGCTCCTGACCGAAGGTAACCTATTAAGAGAATTTGTTTTCAAGATATTACACATATAATTAACCCTCCAACACACAACAAAAGATGAAAAAGATATTTTCCTTACTCATATTCGCTTTATTTTCTTTTGCCTTGTTTGCCCAAACAAGTGTAATCAAAGGATTTGTATACAATATCACAGACGGAGAACCGATAATGTTCGCCAACGTAATAGTCGACAAGACTACCTTAGGTGCCAGCACAGACGTGAATGGTTTCTTTGTAATCAACAAAGTGCCAACGGGCAAACAAAAACTAAAAGTCCAAGTAATAGGTTATGCCGATACGACGATAAACGTAGAAGTCTTGTCAAACAAATCCCTTAACATAAAGATAGAACTAACCCCTCAATCTCAAACCCTCGAAACCGTGGAAATCTCTGCCGAGAAAGAAATGGCGAAAACTGAGTCCCGTGTATCTGTTAAGAAGGTTACCGCAACCGAAATCCAAAGAATGCCTTCCGTTGGAGGTCAAGCCGATTTCGCACAATACATACAAGTGCTTCCCGGCGTTGTCTTCTCCGGCGACCAAGGCGGACAACTATATATAAGAGGCGGCTCTGCCATTCAAAACAAAGTCCTCTTAGACGGTATGACTATCTATAACCCCTTCCATTCCATCGGCTTATTCTCTGTCTTCGAAACGGATATAATTCGTAATGCAGACGTCTATACCGGTGGCTTCAACGCTCGTTACGGTGGTCGTCTGTCCTCAGTTATGGATATAACCACCCGTGACGGTAACAAAAAGAAGACAACAGGCAAAGTCTCCATATCCACTTTCGGTACATCCGCTATCTTAGAAGGACCATTGATTGCCGACAAAGACGATAGGGACTATTCTATCTCATACGTCCTAACCGAGAAAAACTCCTACCTCTCACAAACCTCTAAATCAATCTATTCCTATACCGATACCGAGTTGCCATACGATTTCTTAGACCTATACGGCAAACTAACCATAGCCTCCAAATCAGGTAGCAAAGCCAATATTTTCGGCTTTAACTTCAATGATAAAGTCAACGGTTACAAGAGTATAGCCGACTACAACTGGACCAATAGCGGTGCAGGTGCCAATTTTATAATCGTCCCTCAAAACGCTTCGTCCATCGTTCAAGGCGTAGTAGCCTATTCCTCTTATACAATGAAGATGAACGAGACCACCTCACAGACCGAACAGAAAAGTAATATAAGTGCCTTCAACGGTAGTATGGACGTTACGCAGTTTTTCAGCAAAAATCAGTTGCGTTACGGCGTTGACCTTATGTGGAATACCACCAAAACCCTTTTTGAAGGCCAAGACGAAGAACAAAAAGACTACTCCTCCGACCTCGGTGCCTATATGATATTCAAAGGCTTTTGGGGGAATCTACTCTATGAGCCGAGTCTCCGTCTGTCCTACTACGCTTCCTTATCCGAAGCCATCCTCGAACCTCGTCTATCCCTAAAATACAATCTTACAGACAGATTCAGACTAAAAGCCGCCTTAGGCAAATACTCCCAAACCTTTATCGACACCAAATCCGACCGTGATATCGTCAATCTATTTACCGGCTATCTAACCACAAGCCCTGACCTATTTGGCGGAGTCGTTAATACTTACAGAGGAGACGAAATAACGCATTATGTCGAGAAGTCCAACCATTATATCTTTGGCTTTGAATACGATATCGCCCGCCATTTGTCTGCTAACCTCGAAGGCTATTACAAGACGATGACCAATCTTATCTCCGTTAATCGAGACAGAATATACGATAACGATAACGCCCACGCAGAGTACGCCGATTACCTAAAAAAGAACTTCGCAGTCGAAGAAGGCAAAGCATGGGGTATGGATATGAGTTTGAAATATGACGATGGTAGGCTCTATGTCTGGGCAATTTATTCTTACGGACAAGTGGAGAAAACAAGTGAGACACAGACCTATAACCCTCATTACGATCGCCGACACAATGTTAATATCTTAGTCTCTTATCAAATGGGTATGGATCGTTCGTGGGAGATTAGTGCTCGTTGGAATTACGGATCGGGCTTCCCATTTACCGCTACTGCAGGCTTTGGCGAGATACTCTCTTTCTCGGGCGGAGTTAGCAGTGATTACACCTCTCGTGCAGGTAACTTGACCACTATGTATGGTGACTTGAATGCTAAGCGATTACCGTCTTATCATCGTTTGGATATCTCGGCAAAGAAGCGTTTCAACCTTTTCCGCCATTCTATTTTGGAGGTAGAGGCGAGCGTTACTAATGTCTATAACCGCAACAATATGTTCTATTATGACAGAATAACCTCCGAGCGTATCGACCAGTTACCAATCATGCCGTCCATCGGTATGACCCTTAGATTCTAATCTGCCGTCTTCTCGTTTTTATCATTGACCATGCGGTTTTTATCAGCCGTCTTGCGGTTTTTGTCAGCCAGCTTAACTATTAAAACACTTGGTGTTTTCACTAAAAAGACTTGATGTTTTGGGTCAAAAGACTTGATGTTTTGGGTCAAAAGACTTGGTGTTTTAACTATTAAGCTGGCTGACAAAAACGAGAAGATGGCTGACTAAAACGGCGACCTCGCTGATAAAAACGGGAAGATGGCATTTATTTACTTATCTTTTCTGTAACCTTCGTAATAATATGACTGTTCGATGCCCTTAAAGATAATGTCTCTGTCGTCATAATCTGAGGTGAGATTTTCTTTCAGTAGCGTCCTTATCTCCAAATCGTTAATCGGACTACGTTCCATCGCCATCAAGTACAGATCCTTGTCTACATTCTGCCAATTAACTACCTGATGAAGACTCCTTTTTAGCATCATATCCAACCAAATACGCATCGTCCTACCGTTGCCCTCCATAAAAGGATGAGCAATATTCATCTCAACGTATTTTTCTACAATCTGTTCAAAACTCTCCTCGGGCATCGTCTCAACAGCCTTTAAGACAGCATCTAAATATAGAGAGTTTGCAAAACGGAAACTGCCCTTTGAGATATTTACCTTGCGTACTTGCCCAGCAAAATCGTACAACCCACCGAAAAGATATCGATGAATATCCCTTAGTCCTTTTACCGTCCCAACTTCCATTCTGTCGATATCCTTGCTCTCGAACAATCGCCTAGCATTCTCCAAACTTTTTGCCCCGATCTCTCTCATATATTTTCTGTGCTTTTAAGATATTGTTACAACGCAAAATAAAGGGTGTTTATTATTAGGGGGTGGAAAATTATTATCAGTAATCGCTGAAATAAAATCAGTATTCGCTGAAATAAAATCAGTAATCGTTAGAATAAAATCAGTACTTATTAAAATATCTTTTGAAGTTATTCAAATAATGTCGAAGGTTATTTGGATAACTTCTAATTTTGTACTCTAAGGGTGAGAAGTGAGAGGAGTAAGGGGAGGAGGTGGGGGAGTAAAGAGAGAGAGGGTGGGAGTAAGGGGAGAAGGTGTGGGGGTTAGATTTCGTGGTAGTAGAATTTGCGGATTTCTTTTTGAAGGAAGTTCTCGTCCAGTTGGTCGCTTGCCTCATGAATACCTTTTACCTCGCCATTCTTGTATAGGATATTGATTTGTTGGTCGTTGAAAGAATAAGCACGGTTGTGCATCTCGCCCGTTGTGGAGAAATATTCTCGTATCTCGTCCAAAGAAAAAGCGTTGTTATGACGGAGAACCAAATCCTTGTTGTTTTTTTCTATCTCCTTGTCGGTATAAGGACTTGTCTTGATGTAGAGTTTGCCAAGGTTGCGGTTCATAAGCGACTGAGTAAGAAAAGAAAGTATCTTATCATCGCATTCGCTCCAAGACTTAACGGCACTCCATACGTCGCTATCGTCCAGGAGTATGAAATGGGAGATGGCTTCTTCGTTGTCGATAGTCTGTTGGCCGTTTTTAAGGAAATAGTATAGGTTGCGATTTACGGGGTAGGTCTTTTCGTTAAGTAGATTACTGCCGGCAAGGAAGCGAGCTCTTTTAAGAATGTTTTTCAGTAGGCAGTCAGCACCTACAACGGTCTTGTGCATATACACTTGCCAGTACATAAGACGGCGAGAGATGATGAACTTTTCTATGCTATAGACTCCTTTTTCGTCTATTACCAATTCGTCGTTATGGACAGAGAACATGTGGATTATTCTCTCGGTACCGATGACGCCTTCGCTAACTCCGCTAAAAAAACTATCTCTTGTAAGGTAGTCTAATCTGTCTATATCTACCTGAGAGGAGACGAGTTGATGAAGGAAGCGTTTTTTGTAGGTATTGTCAAAGATTTCGATGACTTCTTTTTCGCAACCGAGTTTCTGCATAATTAGTTTGGAGATATCTTCGTGATGACCTTTGAAAAAGAAACTCTCCAAGCAGTGTGAGAAAGGTGCGTGTCCGGTGTCGTGCAGTAAGATTGCTTTGATGGTTGCTTCGTATTCGGCATCGGTTATGGTTACTCCTTTTTGGCGGAGGTTGTATAGGGCTTTGGTCATAAGGAACATAGCCCCGAGGGAGTGAGAGAATCTTGTGTGTTCGGCACCTGGATAGACTAGGTTGCTAAGTCCTAATTGTTTGATACGACGCAAACGTTGCACGTACGGACTTTGGATTAGGTAATAGATACTTTCGAAAGGTAGGTTAATGAATCCGTAAACGGGATCGTTGATGATTTTTAATTTGTTGCCCACGATAAACAAGGTATTTAAGTAAAAAAACAAATGTAGTATGCAAACGCAAGATTCACATACTACATAGATCTCTTATTTGGTATTTTACCAAACGTATTTAATTGAGAAGGCTACACCTCTTCCATAGAAACCAGAAGAAGGTATCAACTCGAAGCCAGGAGTCCAGTCCAAAGCTAAAGTAAATGGAATATTGTTAGGTAGATGCCATTCAATACCGATAACGCCGTTGATACTAAGACCAAAACCAGACTCGTCGTCGCCGTCATCCCAAAGACCAACAGCAGCACCTAAACCATAGTAAAGTTGGAAACCAGAGCCAAGATCGTTTGTCCACTCGTACAAACCTAATGCTCTAAAACCGTTAGAGTGAAAATCGAAAACACCTTCTAAGTTGTTAGATCCTTGGTATTTTTTGATATTCAAACCGTAATCCCATGCACCGGCCTTCAAACCGACACCCCAATTCTGTGCGTTAACGCTCAAAGTTAAGAACGCAACAGTCATTAATACTAAAATCTTTTTCATCTCTTCTAAATTTTATTTAGTTTAGAGTGCAAAATTAAGAAAAAAAATGCTATTGACGTAATTTTGTGCGATATTTTTTGTTGTAGAATAAAATATTTTTATAAATTTGCAGTCGTAAATTAAAGGAAAAAGTATAGTATTAACATTAAAAAAATTAGAGACAATGAGTTTAAAAGGAACACAGACAGAGAAGAATATCTTAATATTTTTCGCTGGAGAGAGTCAAGCAAAGAACCGTTACACATTTTTTGCAAAGCAAGCAAAGAAAGAAGGCTATGAGCAGATAGCAGCGATCTTCATGGAGACGGCATTACAAGAGGAGCAACACGCTAAACTATTGTTTAGAATGTTAGAGGGTGGTCCGGTAGAGATTACGGCTACTTATCCTGCCGGAGTAATAGGCACGACCAAGGAGAATTTGAAGGCTGCTGCCGAGGGCGAGAACGAGGAATGGACTATGGGTTATCCTAATGGGGCAAAGGTTGCCGACGAGGAAGGATTTCCAGAAATTGCCAAGAAGTTTAGATTGATTGCTTCTGTAGAGAAACGTCACGAAGAGAGATATCTAAAACTTTTGCAGAGAATGGAGAAAGAAGATGTCTTTTGGAGTGAAGAGGAGCAGTGTTGGATTTGTCGCAATTGCGGATTCCGTTTCAAAGGCAAGCAAGCACCGGAGAAATGTCCTTGTTGCGATCATCCAAAGGCATATTTCGAAAGAGAGGCTACTAACTTCTAATAATTTAGGCGTAAACATTTGTTTCGAAGATTATAAGGCGATAGTTTGAGGGCTGTCGCCTTATTTTTTTTGTTTTTTTATGTTGTTGTAATCAAAAAAGTTGTAACTTTGCAACCGCATTTATGGTTCTTTTATATTCGTTATAAGAGATTAAAAGGGAAACAGGTGAGAATCCTGTGCAGGCCCGCTACTGTATTCTCTGGGAAAGACGATAAGACAACAAAGCCACTGTAAGATACAATCTAAAGAGTATAAATGGGAAGGCGTTATCGTTAGAAGAGTAAGTCAGGAGACCTGCCATAAATTTTGGATTTGTTAATTATCTTTCGAGGAATAGAGGTGATAACAATTGTTGTTTGTTATTTTTTTTATTTGGTACTTTTCTTCAGAGAATAATTAATAATCCAAGGGTAAAAAAGGATATTAACTTTTAAAAAAAGATTAAAAGAGATGAAGAAAAGTATTTTTATTCTAGTGGCTTTGGTATCTTCTATAATGAGTTACGCACAATTCGATGGCGATGGAGGTACCGTTGGTTCAAAAGCAATCAGCAAGACAGACGAGAGTATAGTTAGTTGGGCAAATGGTCTGGAGTTGAGTAGAGAAGCGAATGTTACGTATGGTATGTATTACGATGCAGTCGGCAAAGCGGACTCTACTAACTTAGTTTGCGTTAGTCTGGGCAATGGAGGTAGTGCTGTTGCAACTTTTGACCGTCCTATAATAGACGGTGAGGGATATGATTTCGTTGTTTTCGAGAATGCGTTCGATTCTACCTTTATGGAGTTAGCCTTTGTGGAGGTGTCTTCTAACGGAGTTAATTATTTTAGATTTCCTTCTAAGTCCACAGCTACAGAAGAAAAGTCTTCGCAGACAACTTCTCATTACTATAACCTTGCAGGACGTTATTCCTATAATTATGGAGTAGGTTTTGATCTCTCGGAATTAGAGGATAACGCATTATTGGATAAGAACAATATTCGTTTTGTTCGTTTGGTGGACGTAGTTGGAGGTACTGACAAAGATTCGCAAGGCAATATTATATATGAATATAATGAGAATGCGTATTTGTATGCTTCTGGATTTGATTTATCTGGTATCGGCGTTATCAATGGTGGGCAGAAATACAAACTTGCTGATATGGAAGGTTTGTTAGCAGAGGAGAATACCTACGAGTTGGCTTCTACTACCAACTATGATGACGAGGTTAGCCAGACTATGTTCACTAAGAATTATCAAAGTGGAGGTTTGGTCTTCAAAGGCGTTGCTATCAAGGGCGATGGTTATGAGATGGCAATAGGTTGGGGTCCTAGCAATGTGTCTGATACTGCTACTATGAAGGCAACTACGAATAGTGGCTTTGGTTGGGATAACAACTATTATGTAGCAGCCTCTAAGGCAGGTGTTGAAGGTAAGAACACAGGATATCTTCAAGCCTATTATTCTTCTTGGAATACTGAGGAGCATAATACAGTAAGTATGGCTAATGGAGAAGCGTTCTCGCCAGTTGGAGTATATGTTAGCCAGACAATATCTTCTTATATCTATGAGCCAAGTACTCCACAAGAGGATTTATGGTTTAAGATTGTTGCAAAGGGCTATAAAGAAAACGTAGAGACAGCAACAAGTGAGGTCTATTTAAGAGACAATAGCGAGGGAGGTATCGGCAATTATAAGGATTGGAGATATTTGGATTTGTCTGCATTAGGCGAAGTGGATAAGATACAATTCTTGGTTGAGAGTAATGATGTTACTGCTTATATTCCTTTCTATATGTGTTTGGATAATCTTACCTATAAAGATAACAAAACAAGTAGTATCGCAAACGTAGATAAGGATAATAACACCACAATAAATATCTATCCTAACCCAACTACAGACTTTGTAAACATAACTACTTCTCAAATATCTACTATTAAGATTATGGATATGAGGGCAAGAGTCGTTTACAGTAGAGAAAATGTAAAGGGTAATATTCAAGTTAATAACCTACAACCTGGAACATACGTTGTTAGCGTTGTTTCTAATAAGGGCATACAGACACAAAAACTTATAGTTAAGTAGTGCTTTTAGTACTATAATTAATACAATTATAACAGTAAGTGTTTTTTATTTCATTTTGGCTCTTTCGTATGGATTTTTTGTACGAAAGAGTTTTTTTTGCAAAAAATAATTAGTATTTGTGTCTTTTTTACGAAAAAAAATACTAAATTTGCAAACTAATAAATACACAAATAGAGATGAAAGTTAAGAGGTATATACAAGGGATCTTATTATTAATGCTTGGTACATTAATAAACTATGATAATATCTTTGCACAATCTATTACCACAGGACAAGGTTGTGCCGGAGTAGAAATCAAAAAACTTGTTGGTAATGATACTGTTGATTTGAGTGTAGAGGATCGTAATGACGGAATATCTCTTAGTTGCGATAATCCTTCTGTTACGCTTTTGCCGATAGGTTTTGCTCCTGGTTATCCTGATCCTGATAATGGTTATTATTCGTATGAAAAGATAGACTACGACCCACCTATCGATTATTATAGTTCTTCTCTTGTTAGTTCGGGTAAACAGTACAAGATTACTTTGCCTGTGGACGACTGTTGGTCTCGTTTGTTTGACCTACACTATTATTTGCCTGTTAGTGAGGAGAGTGATACGCCTCAGTTTAACTTCTTCTTCTATGAGAACTCATATCAATTCCTTATGGCTAATAGTAATGGTGTTCTTCACTTGTATGACGATGACTCTCCTATGAAAACATACGCTGCTCAGCAAGGTAAGAGTCTTTATAACGAGCCTACTTCAAGTAGTTATATACATTGTCCTTATTCTCCATCTCAAGCCTTTCCTGATAGTAGAGCAAAATGGAGTAGTGAGGTAAATCCTACGCTTAATGGTGTTAGTGCACCTTTCTGTGATATTCATTACGGAAAAGCAACTGGCAATCAAGGTATGTATATAACCTTTATAGGTGAATATCCTTGCAGAATGTGCGTCTTCTCTATTTATGATGTGCCGATGTATGGTAACTCTGGTTCGGCAGATACTGCTAATATTACAACTATGGTAGTTTTGTACGAGACGACTAACGTTATTGAGATCTATATGAAACGTAAGCCTGCTTATACCTCTACTAATAGCAGTAATTCTGTACTTGGTATACAAAATATAGATGGTACTAAGGCTGTCTCGATAACAAATACTAAATACAAAGGCGGTAATACTACCAAATCTTATAACAACACCGTTTGGGAAGCAACTAACGAGGCTTGGCGTATTAAACCTGTTGGCGATTTGGTACATACTATGCAGTGGTATACAAGACAAGACAATAACGGTGTACCGACTGGCGACTTGGTGCAGATTAGTGCTAACTCGAATAATCAAGTAACGGCTAACCCTGGTGCAAGTGATGGTGCAACATGGTATTATTGTAGCATAGACGTAACACGTTCGGAGGACGGTAAGGAGTTTACTATCTGGGATTCTGTACTTGTTCATCCATTAGATGTTCCAAGTTTGGTAATCTCACATAATAGTGCAGACAATGCTCAAACAAGGGCAATGAATGCTGATAGTACTTCTTTGCATGATACTATTTGTGCAGGCGATAAAGTAATATTTAGAATAACAGGTGGCGATGAGGTATCTTTTGTAGAGCCTGAGAACCTAACAGGTACTCCTATCTCGAATGGTACGGTTACCGTTGCTCAACCTACAGATGTTGATTTCGTTAAATATGTATTCAAAGTAGTTAATTACAAGAACGGCGAAGTATATTGTACTCGTTATGATTCTGTATTTATCCATAAGAGAATATTTAGTATAGATATAGGTTCGGATACGGCTGTTTGTCCTGGTTCTACGGTTAGTTATACCGAACACTTAAAAGAAGTTGCGGGCAAATACCTTTGGACTTTTGACGGAGGTAGTGGTGCTACCTTCTCGACCGATAGTATTTCGTTTGTCCCTGAAAAAGGCGGTATGCTTAAGTTAGTTGTTACCGATAATAGAGGTTGTTCGCAGTCCGATGAGGCAAGTGTTATAGTCGATGACTTTCCTGTTGTGGATATATTAGGACAAAAAGATATCTGTGATGGTCAAAAAACCAAACTTAGTGTGCAAACCAATGTTCCACAAGTTACTTATCAATGGGACGATGGCAGTACAACGCCTTCTATAGAGGTATCGCCGACTACTAATCAAGACTATTCCGTTACGGTTACCACCAAATTAGCCTTTTGTTCTACTACACAGAAGACAACCGTTAAGGTATATCCAATACCTGTGATAGAGATGTATGATAATCCTAAGATATGCGAGCGAGAGACGGCAGTAATCGGAGTAACAGGCGACGCCGAGATGTATGAGTGGAGTAGTTTGGACGCATCTGTTGACGGAGGTACGGAAGCAGAGTACACAGTAGCACCTGAGCAGACAACATATTATACCGTTACGGCATCTAATAACCCAACGCTTAAATGTCAGACTTCGGGTACGATGATAGTATATGTAGAGCAGAAACCAAAGCCAGTAATGGATATGTCGCCAGAATATATTGACGAACTGACCCCTGTTGTAGAGTTTACCGATCAGACCGGCGGTATTGTTGAGCGTATGTGGGAGATTTCCGATGGAGAGACTTCAACGGATAAGAAATTTAGGCATACTTTCGTACTTGACGATACTACGGTAAGTTATAACGTTACTTTGATTGGTACTACAAGTTTTGGTTGCGTTGATTCAATCACAAGAAGTATCTCGGTCGTAAGGGATCATCATATATGGGCACCTACAGGTATTTATCTACATGCTAACAATCCGATAGATAGAGAATTTAAGATGAAGATAGATAATGTACATGATTTTGATCTTAAGATCTTTAATCGTTGGGGTACATTAATATATGAGACTAATGATATCAACAAAGGTTGGGACTGCACATATAAGGGAGAGACTGTGGAGCAAGGAGTTTATACTTGGTATGTTAGATATCATCATACGGATTCTCCAGACAGATTGAATCAGAAATCTGGTACTTTTATGATATATAATTAATCTTAAAGACTAAAAAAGAGTTGTTAGTATGAATACTGAAGAAGTTTTTGCCTTAGTCCGTTCCCTAACAGAGGGGGAAGAGTACGCTAAGGCGATGCAAGAGATTGATACTTTGTTGAGTAAGGATGATAAGAACGATATGGCGTGGTACTTGAAGGGTAATATTTTCAAGAAACAGGAGCAGTGGCAAGACGCTATCAATTGTTATACGCAAGCGATAAGTCTAAATCCTAAGAACCCTGCTACTACTATGCGTAGAATATGTATTGATATTCTTAACTTCTACGATAAGACGATGTATAATCCATAAAAATAATATCTTTGTTCAAACCATTTTGTCTGTTATTCTTCTTTTTGAACCATTCCATTTTATTAACAGCCAAATCCCTTTGAACAAAGATATAATTCTTTTTAATAAAGATATAGTTCTTTCAAATAATAGAATAATTCTTTCAAATAGTCGGATAATATCTTTGAATAATAGAATAATTCTTTCAAACATTTGGATAACTCCTTCAATAGAGA
>CAVAII010000119.1:0-7484 GCA_963588535.1 Erysipelotrichaceae bacterium
ATCTCCTCTGTTTTTTATAAAGATATCTAATTATCGTTTGATTAGTTGTTTGGTTGTTACTTTATCTTCGCTTGTGATATTTAGGTAATAAGTACCTGCGGATAAATCTCCGATATTTATCTGACTAGTAGATTGAATAACAACAGATTTGACTAATCTACCATTATTATCATAGAACTCTACGAGGGTCTTGCCTTCGTTGCCTTCGATAGTTAGGATATCGTTAGCAGGGTTAGGGTAGATTTTTATTCCGTTATCGTCAATATCCTCTATACCAGAAGGTTTAGGTTTGGAAGAAGTAGTATCTGTCTTCACGCAATCTACTTCCTTGGTCTCGCTACCCCATTCAACGTTGTAAACTACTGTAGAGTCACAATTTAGATAGGTGCTATAGTTGAAAATATAGGTACCAGGTTGAGCAATAGTTTGATCATCTACTTCCAAAGTCTCACCTTGTTTCATATCCCAGCAAGTATTTTCCAATGCAACTGGGTTGATATGTAAGTTAATATTGATAACAGAGTCTCCGCCTGTAATATTCTCCAAAACAAATTGATAAGAACCGCTTTCGGTTAGGTAGTCATTAGTAACAGAGCAGAAATAATCTTGGTTTTCGCAGATTGTGGTGTCTATATTAATGGTATCAAAACGTCTCATATCCTTAGAAAGGTAAAGACCTGAGTGCAAAGCGTGGTCAGATATATCACAGATCAAGATATCTATCTTGTAGTAAGCATCGGCAATAACAACAGTTGTAGCAGTTGGAAGTTTAACTGTCCATTGATTGAATCCGCAACTACTACTGCAACTTCCAGAAGGAACGATGTGGTATTCTGGGTAAGAAGAACCGCCGCTACTGCTATAACCGCCACCATGATTAACGGTATTAATCATCACAGGGGTTTGAGTACCAGGTACAAGAGCAAGGTTCTGCATATAGTAAGCAGGAGAACCTTTTATGTAGTTACCAACAGAATCGAACGGACCTGAGAAATAGAATCCGAAGAAGTCATTGAATGAAGAACCTACATAGTTAGGGTACTCATCTGAGGCAAAACAATAAGAGAATTGGAAGTTATCAATAGTTGGTTTGATCCAAAAAGACAAGTATCCGATATCGTTAAGAGCACATATCGTCTTACCTTCTTCCATACAATACTTAGTATAGGTCCATTGGAAAACATTAGCAGTTGCATCGGAGAATGAACTAAAATCGCTACTAGGAGAAGCAGACTGACCATAGCCACCACCACCTGCAATGTCGTAAGAAGAAGTGGTTATAACTAAACCTGTATCCATAGGGATATTACAACCTGTTGTGTTGCTATTCTTAAAGATTCCCAGTTGGTTACTATTAACGGTAGATTTTTCGTTAAACTTAGCGGGGTGATCATCATCTACTACTAAGGTGATATTTGGTCCTATCAAATAAGAACTAACTAAGTTGGATACAACTTTGTTCTTTGCAGAGGCAACAGATACTTGCGAAAAACAATTGATAACGCCAAATACCGTTAAAACCAACAAAATAACTACTCTTTTCATAATCTCTAAAGTTTTTATTGTTTATACGGTGCAAATTTACACAAATTTTTTATACCCACCAAATATTTTTCAAAAAAAATGAAAATATTTTTGTTTTCTTAAATAAAAAGGTCAGAAAAGTAAAGCCTTTCTGACCATTTAGATATTAGATTATTATTAGATTTTATTTCAAGAATGCAAGCAAAATACCTGCTGCAACGGCAGAACCGATTACTCCACTTACATTAGGACCCATGGCGTGCATTAGAAGGTAGTTGGTTTTGTCATATTCCAAACCTACCATATTACTTACACGGGCACTATCAGGCACTGCACTTACGCCGGCATTACCGATAAGAGGGTTGATTTTGTTACCTTCTTTTAGGAATAGGTTGATAAACTTAACGAACAATACTCCAATAGTTGTTGCCACAACGAATGAGAATGCTCCCAAGAAGAATATACCTATACTCTTAGAAGTAAGGAAGGTTGTTGCCTGAGTAGAACATCCAACGGTTAAGCCTATCAAGATAGTACAGATATTAATGATAGAGTTGGAGGCTTCGGTTGCCAAACGTTTGGTAACGCCAGATTCTTTTAGAAGGTTACCAAAGAACAACATACCTAACAAAGGTATACCCGAAGGAACTATCAAACAAGTCAGTAATAGACCGATTATAGGGAACATTATTTTCTCTGTCTTAGAGACTTGACGAGGAGGTTTCATACGTATTACTCTTTCCTTCTTAGTTGTTAGCAGTTTCATTATAGGAGGTTGAATAACTGGCACGAGTGCCATATACGAGTACGCCGATACGGCTATCGCTCCCATAAGTTCTGGTGCTAACTGAGAGGAAATGAATATTGCCGTAGGACCATCTGCACCGCCTATTATACCTATAGCACCTGCTTCGTTAGGAGCAAAACCTAAGGCAAGAGCTGCAATATATGCTCCGAAGATACCGAATTGTGCAGCGGCACCTATCCACATTAGTTTAGGATTAGATAGAAGGGCTGAGAAATCTGTCATAGCTCCGATACCTAAGAATATCAATGGTGGATACCAACCATTCTGTACTCCGTGATATAGATAATGTAGTACAGAACCATCTTCATAGATACCTATCTTAAGACCAGGAAAGAAAGGAATATTACCTATCAACATACCAAAGCCTATTGGTACTAATAGTAGAGGTTCGTATTCTTTCTTAATACCTAAGAATATAAACGCACACCCTACAAGTATCATAACTATGTGACCAACGGTAAAATTGGCAAAGGATGTGTATTCCAAAAACTGTAAGAATTGGTTTTGGATAAAGTCCAAAAAACTTATTTGTGCATCAAGTAACATCATAATTTTAGCCTCCTATTGTTACAAGTACATCACCTTCCATTATCACATCGCCTTTTCTTACCTTAACGTCTTTAACTACGCCATTACTTTCTGCCTTAATCTCATTCTCCATCTTCATTGCCTCCAAAAGAACAAGTTTCTGCCCTTCCTTAACTGTATCGCCTACAGAGACAAATACATCTAATATGGTACCAGGCAAAGGAGTCTTAACAGAGGAAACACTAGAGGAGCTGCTTACCGTAACTTTGGCAGCATTGGCAATAGGTTTGGCACTAACTTTTGGTTTTGGTGTCTGTTTTACTTGTGTGTCTATTTCTACTTCGTAAGGGGTGCCGTTGAGTTCTAACTCCATTTTTTGTCCCTCTACGCTTTTGATATCAACAGAATATGTGCTACCATTTATCTTAAACTTATAATTTTTCATTTCTTTGTATTCTTTTTAAACCATTATACTTATGTTAATTGTGGGTCAAAGAGTTTAGCGTTTGAAAACATTCATTCCATAGATTTTGCTACTCCATGGAGAATAACGTTTCTCTACCTTAACGATAGTAAGAACGGTGTTTTCCTCGTCATGTAACTCTTCGTTATACAAATGTATGGCAGCCGAGATAGCAGCCAAAGCATCGCCAGAAAGATTACCTCCTGCCTTGAACTCTTGTATAACCTCCTTGCGTTCTTGCTTATCAGGGATATCTTTCTTTACCTTTTTGGTCTGTGCAGAATGCAAAGCACGAGCAAATCCCATCAAGACGATAGATATAACTATTAAAGCAAAGAATACCGTAGTCATTGCTATAACGGATAAGCCTACTCCAATAGAGTCATGCTTAGCAATCTCTTCTGACTTCTTTGGTATTCTATAATTAAGATAAGCGGCTTTATCGGACGATACTGTGTCTATATTGATATTAGCAAAACCATTGGTACAATCGATATCGAAGACATTGTAACCATCTTCGCTTAGTCCTGCTATATATAGATGCTTAGATACTTTATCGTACGAAAAAGCAGAAGCAGACCCTACAAACTTATTAGATAAATATATATTCTTACCTTCAAGGTCGAGAATACGTACATAACACGAATCACGATTAGAAGCTAAGAACACTATATATTGTTCATATATGGCAACACTCATAGGATGATAGATAAATTGTACATCATGTCGTCCTGTTACGTTGTCAACTAAGATAGAGGACTTAATCTTAAATCCGTCTTTGGTACGCTTTAGAATGTTTATAGAGTTCTCGGGCTGATCTATTACAGCCATTATCTGTGATTTGGTATCTACTGCAAAGGATTGTGGTATAAGTGGGTCATCCTGTGCCATAGCATTTAGAGCCATTAACACAATACATATTGCAAAGAATACTATCTTCTTCAACTTATTCATAAGGCGTATTTTTATAGTGGAATATTATCGTGTTTTTTCATAGGATTAGAATCCTTCTTGGTCATTATGGCCTGCAAAGCTCTAATAACACGGAAACGAGTATTTCTTGGCTCGATAACATCGTCTATATAACCATACGAAGCTGCGTTGTAAGGGTTAGCAAATTTATCGTTATACTCTTGTTCTTTGGTAGCAATAAATTTGGCTTTCTCTTCTTCGGACTCCATCTTCTTTAACTCGCTACCATATAAGATAGCAGTTGCACCACTTGCTCCCATAACGGCTATTTGTGCAGTAGGCCAAGCGTAGTTGATATCGCCACGAAGTTGTTTGCAAGACATAACGTCATGTGCTCCGCCGTAAGACTTACGAAGTGTAATGGTTACCTTAGGAACTGTTGCCTCGCCGTATGCGAATAAGAATTTGGCACCATGAATAATGATACCGCCATACTCTTGTCCTGTACCTGGTAAGAAACCTGGTACATCTACCAAAGTAACTACTGGTATATTGAACGCATCGCAAAAACGTACAAATCTTGCACCTTTCCTAGAGGCGTTGATATCCAAAACACCTGCCATATAATTAGGTTGGTTGGCTACTATACCTACGCTCATACCATTGAAACGAGCAAAGCCTACAACCAAGTTAAGAGCAAATTTCTCATGTACTTCCAAGAACTCTCCGTTATCTACAATAGCGGTTATAACATCTTTAATATTATAAGGTTGATTAGGGTTCTCTGGGATAATACTATTCAAAGAGTCCTCTAATCTATCTATTGGATCGTCGCAATCAATCGTAGGAGGATCTTCTAGGTTATTAGATGGAAGATAAGAAATCAATCTTCTAATAGTTTGCAATCCCTCTTGTTCGTTCTCTGCAACGAAATGAGCAACTCCACTCTTTGAGGCATGAACTGTAGCACCGCCCAAATTAGCCTCTGTAACGTCTTCGCCAGTAACGGTCTTTACGACTTTTGGTCCTGTTACGAACATATAGGAGTTCTCTTTGCTCATCATAATAAAGTCTGTTAGGGCAGGGGAATATACTGCTCCGCCAGCACAAGGACCGAAGATAGCACTAATCTGAGGAATAACTCCCGAGGCTAATATATTACGTTCGAATATCTCTGCATAACCTGCCAAAGAATTTACACCTTCTTGGATACGAGCACCACCAGAATCATTCAATCCTATAACAGGTGCACCCACCTTCATGGCTTGATCCATTACTTTGCAGATCTTTTTGGCAAAACTCTCGCTTAGTGATCCTCCAAAGACAGTAAAATCTTGTGAGAATACATATACTAATCTTCCTTCGATAGTTCCGTAACCCGTAACTACACCATCGGTTAGGAATTTCTTGTCTTCCATTCCGAAGTTGGTGCAACGATGAGTTACAAACATATCAAATTCCTCAAAACTGCCTTCGTCTAATAATAACTCTATTCTTTCTCTTGCAGTTAGTTTACCTTTTGCGTGTTGAGAGTCTATTCGTTTTTCTCCACCGCCTAACTTTGCTTTTACCCTTAGGTCAAGCAATTGTTTAATCTTTTCTTCAAAAGCCATAGTAGTAAAAGGTTTTATTTTTTGCAACAAAGTTCGGTCAAAACGCCCAAAGTAGATTTAGGATGTAAGAATCCAATCATTAGTTCTTCGGCACCTTTTCTTGCTTGTTCGTCAATCAAACGTACGCCTTTTTGTTTGGCATCGTCAAGTGCGGTGTTAGTATCTTCAACAGCAAATGCAATATGATGAACACCTGCACCACGTTTGGCAATAAATTTTGCTATTGAACTATCTTCACTTGTTGCCTCAAGGAGTTCTATTTTTACTTCTCCTATTTTCAAGAAAGCAGTTCTTACTTTTTGGTCTGCTACTTCTTCGATGTTGTAGCATTTTAACCCCATTACGTTTTCCCAATACTTGATAGCCTCATCTAAGTTTTCTACGGCTATTCCGATGTGTTCAATGTGTGTAGGTTTCATCTCTTTGTGTTTTTAGTTAGTTAATATGTTATTTATTTTACTTCTCTATTAAGACTATAGACTATGCTTTCTAATTGCATCAACAAATCTCTTTTGGATTTTTTAGGACAATATAGAAAACAGTCAATCATTACAAAATCCTTTGTCTTAGGGTTCTGAAATACGTAATTGATAAACGGACCTCCCATAAAATCACCAAATAATCTCCACAAACCACGATTCTCTATTAGGACAATATCATTGATTTTCACTGTGTCCTGATATACCGAGAACCTTTCTTCTGTACCCATGTAAGAGCCTTTCGATGGTCCTGGAATATTCTGTTTAGCAATTTCGTTTCTGATATCAATAATCTTTGCTTGATTAAACAAATCCTTACTTGTGAAAGGACGTTTGTAAATCATTATATCATAACTCTCGTCCTTGGTTTCTTTGCGTAACCAGAAGAAGTCTTTTTGTTGTTTGGCTAAGTAGAAATCCGAAGATATAGTTAGTTTGATACCAAATGTCTTCTCTATTTTTTCGGTTAGTTTGATATCTTCGCTACGCTTAAAGGCATTGAAAATCCTGTCGTGTTCGTTACGATAGAATTGTTTTCTAATAGTAGGGGCATAACGAGTAAGAATACTATAAAGAGAGTCCTTGTTATCTACCATTAGTTTGTAGACGGCTTGTGGATAAACTCTCTCGTTAATCTGTCCATACATTTTGTTAGGGTTACCTTTCTTATAATCTATAATAAGTATGTTACGGTGCTTTTGTAACATATCAGAATGGATAAATCCTGCGGTCTTAAGGTGGACAACATCGAACAAAGGCTCTGCTTGATTCAATCCCTGCTGAGGTACTTGGAACTCCTTTTGAACAATCTTTGCTACATTAGTCTTGTATAATTCATCGTCCGCTACTACTATCATCTCCAACGTCTTACCACCCGAAGAAGGCAATCCTTTGGTTAGTTTATCTTCTCTTGTAGGCTCTTTCTTGCAAGAAACGAACAAAACGCATATAATAGATATAAAAATAATGTACCTCTTACTACTTTTCATCGCTTGTTTTGGTTTATAGGTGGCAAAGGTACGAATATTTTTTTTATTATCGCAATAAAAATGCAATTATTTTCAATTTTTTGTGTTTTTTGTGTTTTTCTTCGCCAAAATAAAATCTGATATTATCCAAATAAACTCAAATAATATTCTAACGAAATCAAATAATAT